>CAZVFU010000269.1:0-1548 GCA_964626595.1 uncultured Saprospiraceae bacterium | reverse complement strand
TTTCCAGCGGACCGACGTATAGCCGCCCGGCCGCTACCGTTAGCTAAAACAGCCAGTATCCATACCACTAATTGAAATAAAAAAGTCACCAATACCATCACTGCTCAAGGCTTCAATTCCAGACTATTTGCCTTTCAACGCATTATTGCTGAATGAAGACAGCAAAAAATAGTAAAAATGCTGAATATAAACAGCAAAAGTTGTATTTTTGCAGCATGGAACAACTTATCACTCAATCCAGAGCTTTAGTGCGGTGCGCTCCCCAGGAAAAACGGCGCTACCTATTCAATCGTATGGACTGGGGGGATAGGCTCATTTTCATCATGGGATCAAGAGGCACGGGTAAAACCACTCTCTTGCTACAGCACATGAGAATGAGAGATGAAAAGGGGAAGTCAAGTGTCTACTTGTCTCTCGATGATTTTTTCTTTTCCGAGAATAGACTGACAGAAACAGTCAGGAAAATGAATAATCACGGGATTGTTGAGTTTTATTTAGATGAAGTGCATCAGTATTCCGGTTGGGCTCGGGAGGTAAAGAATATCTATGATTTTATGCCCGAGGTTCGTATCGTCCTAACGGGATCTTGTGAGGTTGATCTAAAGAAGGAAAGTATTGACTTGAGTCGTAGAGCTGTATCTTACGATCTCCATGGTTTGTCTTTTAGAGAGTTTTTGAATTGGAAGGTAGGGACAGATTTCACTGCAATAGAGCTAGACGATCTCTTTTTAAACCATGAAGAACATGCCTTCTCCATTCTTGAAAAGCTGAAGCCGCTTCGTTTTTGGAAAGACTATTTACAATTCGGATATTTTCCTTTTGTTTTTGAAAGTCCAAATACCTATCACCACCGCTTACGTAGAGTGATGAATACGATTTTGGAATCTGATTTACGGTTTATTCATAATGTATCATCTGAAAACATAGAAAAAATCAAGCGATTGATTTACATACTTGCAGAAAGTGTCCCCTTTAAACCCAACATAACAAAATTGAGCGAGCGCGTGGGACTCGACAGAGGGACTCTTACTGAATATATATACCACCTTAGAGAAGCAAAACTTATAAACACCCTAATGGCCAAAGGGAAAAGCACGAGTATCTTGAGAAAGCCCGATAAACTATATCTGAATAATACAAATATGGCCTACGCCTTATTAGGTGATCGCTGTAATATAGGAACACTCCGTGAAACCTTTTTTCAAAACCAACTTGAGGCTATTGCGGATTTGCGCCTGCCAGAGAAGGGAGACTTTTTTATTAATGATAAGTATACTGTCGAAGTTGGGGGAAGCGGCAAGTCTAAGCAACAAATACATGCGATTCCTCATGGATACGTAGCCGCCGATGATATAGAAGAGGGCGCTTTACATAAAATTCCACTTTGGCTCTTTGGCTTTTTATATTAAATTATCAGCGTCCAGAGTATGCCTTTCCCGAATAATCATAGATCCTGTACCGACGGCACATCGCAATTCTCATAACCAGAAAGCAAATTAAGGCCTTCTCATTATGCATTTGAAATCCAAGCCTGCTCAATATTGCTGG
>CAZVFU010000268.1:0-1626 GCA_964626595.1 uncultured Saprospiraceae bacterium | reverse complement strand
TTATAGATAAAATCGCTTTTTCATTGGTCCTTTTGTTTCTCAATTCGTTTAAGTTGTGGGACTAAGCTCAGGAGTATTATGCGCTATCTATTTTTTTCTTCTATTTTGTTTTTGTTTCATTTTTCGGCTCAAGGTCAATGTGGATGTACAAATTGTCCAATTACTATGCCTGGTTTAGGTCCAACTATCTCTACCATAAGCATAAGTGGCGCCACGAGCGGAACATTAGGGCAAAATGGCCAAGACTTACGTGCTGTATCTCTCAATCTAGAGCATGACGACATCGGTGACTTGGATATTTCGCTGGTCTCACCGAATGGATCAACCATAGACCTTTCGACCAATGCTGGAAGCACTACTAGCGGATTAAGTTCAGAATTCGACATCTGTTTTTTAGCCTGTGCTGAGGATGCAGATCCCGATCCCGGGTTCCCTGAAATATTTGATAGTGGAGCTGGGTATGAAGCAAATAACCTATATACGGGCTCGTACTACCCAGCTGATAATTCATTATGTTTTGAAGATTTATCTGGTTCGGTTAATGGGGACTGGAGGTTGGAGATTTTTGATTCTGATTTTGGTGGCAGTGGAACATTATTCGGATGGGAGTTGTCTTTTTACGACAATGATGGTACAGGCTGTCAAGAAGTCTGCTCTTCCAGTCCTTGTCTTGCGAATGGCGGTGATCTAGACGGGGAACCCGACACCCTCTTCCAGGGAGATCCCGCTCTCAATCTCGATTTGCCTCCAAACTATCCTGGATCCCCGCCCGACCCCGCCTTATTCGGCTATACTTATGTAATTACAGACGCCTTTTCAGGTGTGATCATCGCCTATGATGAAGATGCTGATTTAACGGGTTTCGATGTCGGCACTTATCAAATTTGCGGATTGTCGTATTTGCTGGATGACTTTGACGATATTCCCGACCCCAATGGGACATATACTCAAGCAGATCTGCAGAGCGACATAGATCAGCCTTTGTTCTGTGCAAATATCTCTCAAAATTGTGAGGTCATCACTATTCTTCCCGCACCAAGCTCCTCATGTAGCTGTACAAACTGCGACCTTGATTTGCCCGCTTTGGGATCCGCCGTTTCCGAAATCGAGATAGCGGGAGCTACGAACCCTACCATTGGCTCTAACGGGCAAGGATTGCGCGCTGTCAGCGTATTCTTGGTTCATGATGCCATTGAGGATGTAGAGATACAACTAATAGCTCCTAATGGTTCCAGTGTCACACTTTCGGCTCTGACAGGTCTAGCTAATGGCGATAATATCACTTTTGATATTTGCTTTCTCAACTGCGATGAAATAGCTGAGCCAGATCCCGGGTTTCCGGAAATATTTGATGGGAGTGTGGGGTATGAAGATAATGAAACATATACAGGTTCATATTATCCTTTAGGTGGTTGTTTTAGCGACTATAATGGTTCCTCAGTAAATGGAACCTGGCGCTTAGAATTTTTTGACCCCGTGGGTGGTGAGGGGGGAACCTTATTTGATTGGGCACTGGAGTTTTACGATAACGACGGCACAAATTGCACGGTAGCCTGTGAGCCTTCATGCTTGGCCGATGGCGGCGATATTAATGGCCAAGCCGATACGCTCTGCTTAGGCGATCCG
>CAZVFU010000267.1:0-1629 GCA_964626595.1 uncultured Saprospiraceae bacterium | reverse complement strand
AGAATAATGCCCACGGGACCTTAAACGGCATGCTGTTGGGGAGCTTATGGGTAAAAGAAATTCTTACACGCCTTTCAAATAAAAGGCATATTTGTAGTTAATCAACTGGTTCTTATCCTTGTTTTTTTGCCAGCCTCTTTCCTGATGACTTATATCTATTAGATCCTGCGTGCGGGTATCTTTGAAGGTCTCGGCGACACGAGATAAGATCGTAAGCTCCTCTTCACTAAAAAGTTCGGCGTCAAAGGACTTTTTCGGTGAGGGAATAAATTGTTCGCCTTCACCATTAGAAAACTCTTGATAATTGATATTCACAACATCCTTATCAATCATATACTCAAAAAGGCTTTGATACTTATAGGGTACCGGTCCGTAGGGAATAGCGCGGTAGCGGGTTCCACTCATCGAATAGCCCGTTTTCCTGTACGTCTCAAAATCGGCATAAAACAGCAACTTATTCAGTTGAGTCTTCCAGGGTTGAAGCTCATGGGCAAAATAGGTAACCATTTCCATCAATCTAGGCATGCTTGGCCTTCTAAACCCAGAATATTCCTCAGGCTCTTCCTCTAAAAATAAATACTCTTGAAATTTAGATTCAAACTTTCGCTCTTTCTCTGCCTTGACCACTTTCTTAACTTTCTGCAATAACTTTTCCTTAGATTTTTTTTCTAAAACAGGGGATTGTATTACTAACCGTTCAAAAGTCTTTGGGTCATCCGCTAGTTGAATCAGATTCCCAATGGAATCACTAGGTACCTCTCCTTTTTCATAGGCACCGTACGTATTTATGCCCAGACCTAAAACTTGCGACATTTTACGTTGTGATAAACCGTACTTTTCTCTTATGCGCTTAATATCTTCCGGAAAAGGGAGTCCATGGTTTTGGCGATATAAATGATAGACTTGAATCGTATTCAACTCATCTAATTCTGTGGTGGTAAATTGGCTATCGGAAGCTGCACAATAGTAATATCGATAAACGATTTCAAAGTCTTCCTTTCGGAAAGACATTGTTTTCTTTTCCGCCTTTAAGGGCATATTCTTACCTGTTATTGGACTTTTCATGTTAGTGGTTTTTTAGTGGATATTTCATCTCGTGTTCCGACTCGTGAAATGAAATGCAGATTACACTTGTTGACCTGGAACTCCCCATCGATATTTTTATGTAGACTTCCAACCCCTTGACTCTTTTCCCAAACACCCAGAGATCAGAACCCATATATGCTTTGTCCTCTAAAGGACCTTGGGAGAAATCCTCAACTGTAAGTTGCTCTATTATTTTCTTGCGTTCATTTGAAGTGATTTCAAGATCTAATATCGCTTGCGTATTTTTCGCTCTCTTATCGCTAATGAATAAAATGTCCCATATTTTCATTTTTTGGTGAAACTCATTAAGGAATGCCCGCACCTCATCCTTCATAGTCTATTCATCGTATGATTTAATCGCCTTATTTCATTACAAATGTAAAATATTTTGAGGTTTTACAACTATATCGTTGCATTTTTACGTATTTTAAGCACTTTTTAAAACCTTAACAATACTCCTGGGGCGGGATGTGTAGGTGGAATGTTGTCAGTGTTCCTTCATAGCTCTTCCTAACGTAAATCTAAGGTTTAGGCGGATATTCC
>CAZVFU010000266.1:0-1638 GCA_964626595.1 uncultured Saprospiraceae bacterium | reverse complement strand
CCGGAATGCAAGGGTTCTCGCCTGCGGAAAGAGACGCAGTACGTCAAAATTCAGGAGACGACGATTCAGGATCTGATCTTTTTGCCGGTGGATGAGCTGTACGACTTTTTTGTCCATCTCAAACTGAAGGGAGCGGATGAAGAAATTGGAAACCGCATTTTGGTCGAGTTGCGATCGAGACTCCATACCATGGTCAAAATCGGGCTCGGCTATCTCACGCTGGAGCGGCTTTCGTCCACTTTAAGTGGTGGCGAGACGCAACGCATTCACCTGACTCGTACGCTGAGCAGTAATTTAACGCACAGTATGTACATCCTGGATGAGCCGAGTATCGGTCTGCATCCCCAGGACAGCCATCAGTTGGTGAAGGTTCTGAAAGAGCTTCGTGACCTTGGGAATACCGTAATTGTGGTCGAGCATGAGGAAGAACTCATTCGGGAGGCCGACCATCTCATCGAACTCGGTCCAGATGCCGGCAGCTATGGGGGTGAGTTGGTTTATGCAGGGCCATTGACTGACTTTGAAGAGCAGGCTGAGGGCTCGTATACAGCCGATTATCTAAGTGGCCGCCGCCAAATCGAACGCACAGCGCCCCCCCGCCCTATGAAGTCCTTTATTGAAATCGAGGGGGCGACAAAGAACAATGTGAACAAGCTGAATGTGAAATTCCCCTTGCACGCCATGACCGTGGTAACTGGCGTCTCCGGTTCCGGGAAATCCACTCTCGTTTTTGACATCATCCACCCGGCCCTGCGGCAGGAAGTCCATGAAGAATATGTGCACCAGGATGCCGATGTCAAAAGCATTTCCGGTCCTTTATCTTCTCTGGACCGACTCGAATATATCGACCAGCACCCGATCGGGCGCTCCTCGCGTTCCAACCCCGTGACCTATATTAAGGCCTATGATGCGATCCGTTCGCTATATGCCAGCCGGCCCCTTTCGCGCATGCGAGGCTACAAGCCCAAGCATTTCTCATTTAATGTAGATGCCGGGCGCTGCGAAGCCTGTCAAGGCGAAGGATACAATACCGTAGAAATGCAGTTTTTGGCCGATGTGAAATTGCTTTGCGACGAGTGCCAGGGACAGCGCTTTAAGGATGAAGTCCTAGAAGTTCGATATAAAGAGAAAAACATTTTTGAGTTATTAGAAATGAGCGTAGATGATGCGATCGACTTTTTTGAAGATCGTGCCGATATTGCCAATAAGCTTCAGCCCTTGCAAGATGTAGGCCTTGGATATATCACCCTCGGTCAGGCCTCCAACACCTTGTCCGGTGGTGAGGCACAGCGTGTGAAGTTGGCTTCCTATCTGGCTAAGGAGAATCGAAAGGAACGGATTTTATTCATCTTTGACGAACCGACTACCGGTTTGCATTTTCACGACATCAATAAATTACTGACCGCCTTCAATGCCTTGATTGATCTGGGGCACAGCGTCATTGTGGTCGAGCACAATATGGATGTGATTAAGTGCGCTGACTGGATCATCGATTTGGGTCCCGGCGGCGGGAAGCACGGCGGGCAGTTGATGTATCAGGGTCCGTTGGCAGGTATTGTGGACATAGAGGAATCTGCCACCGGTCGGTTTTTGAAGCCCCATTTAGAGAAGGGATAAAGTCAGGCGCTTTTGGGCGGA
>CAZVFU010000265.1:0-1650 GCA_964626595.1 uncultured Saprospiraceae bacterium | reverse complement strand
CCTCGGCCAAGCGCTGCGCAGGGGTGGCGAAGCCAGACCGAGTGGAGCGAAGCGTAAGGAGGGCCGAGCGAATCCACCGATGTGCCGAGGAACCCCGGTCCGCCGGGGTAGCTCGAGGACAGAGGTGGGGCCCATGAGCGAGCCCCGAAGCATAGCGGCCCAACCGCAGGGCGGGCTGGCCCCTAAAGGCCACAGGAAGTTCCTTAAATGTGAAATAAAGTCTATGGACCGTTCCTGTTGAGCAATGCCTTGATAAATAATTAATTACAGGTATGAACTGCAGATGCTATTCGAAAATAATTTCGACGATAAAGCCAAGTATTTTTAGCTAACTGGGATAAAACTTTGATCAGACTGCGAATAATCTTACTTTTAAGCGCACGAACTACAAAAATGTTACGAGGATGAATCCACAAAAAATACAACTACAAAACAAGAAATTGGACGTACCGAAAAATCCTATCATTCCTTTTATAGAAGGAGATGGAATCGGCGCGGATATTTGGGCGACAGCTCAGAAAGTGATCGACGCTGCGGTAGAAAAGGCTTATGGTGGCGATCGGAAAATTGCCTGGAAAGAAGTCTATGCGGGACAAAAGGCCCATGATAAAACACAGGAATGGTTGCCCGAAAGTACTTTAGAGGCCATTCGGGAGTATCTCGTGGCAATAAAAGGGCCATTGACAACACCCGTCGGCGGTGGAATACGCTCACTAAATGTCGCCCTGCGCCAGCAGTTAGATTTATTTGCCTGTGTGCGTCCGGTGCGCTGGTATGAAGGGGTACCTTCTCCGGTGAAAGAGCCGAATAAAGTCGATATGGTCATTTTCAGGGAAAATACGGAAGACATTTATGCAGGCATTGAATACAATAACGGAACTCCTGAAGTAGAAAAATTGAAGAAGTTTCTGATGGAGGAACTGGGGGTAACACAGATTCGATTTCCGGATACGGTATCGCTCGGTGTGAAGCCGGTCTCGCGGGAAGGAACGGAGCGACTGGTTCGTTCGGCTATTGATTATGCTTTGGAAACTCAGCGAGCATCGGTTACGCTGGTTCACAAGGGCAATATCATGAAATTTACAGAAGGGATGTTTAAGGAGTGGGGCTATGATCTGGCCGAACGCGAGTATGCAGATCAGGTCTTTACCTGGCGTCAGTATGACCGCATCGCTGCCGACAAAGGAAAAGAGGCAGCGAATGAGGCGCAGACGAAAGCGGTAAATTCGGGAAAAATCATCGTGAAAGACTCTATTGCGGATGCGTTTTTGCAACAAATTTTGCTGCGTCCGTCTGAGTATGATGTGATAGCGACTTTGAATCTGAATGGCGACTATGTATCAGATGCACTCGCAGCCATGGTGGGCGGCATCGGGATTGCGCCGGGTGCGAATATTAATTATAATACCGGACAGGCGATTTTCGAGGCGACGCATGGGACGGCACCAAAATATGCCGGCATGAATAAAGTGAATCCGTCGTCCATCATTTTATCAGCCGTGATGATGCTGGAATATATGGGGTGGGATGAAGCTGGCGCCTTGATAGAGACGGGCCTGGAGGGTGCGATTGCTGATAAGCGCGTAACCTATGATTTCGAGCGACAGATGGAAAATGCGACCTTGCTATCCACTTCTGAATTCGGGGATG
>CAZVFU010000264.1:0-1656 GCA_964626595.1 uncultured Saprospiraceae bacterium | reverse complement strand
AGATGGACCCGTCAGTCGATTAAAGACTTGTCGGACATATTTGAATATGTTAGTATCGGCACGAAAAAATACGCGAAGCGCCAAATTGTTAGAATTAAGGTTCGAACTCAAATTCTGAAGAACTAACCCCAGAGTTGGAAAACTCGTGCCTGAATTAACCGAGAGTGACTTTCGCGAGCTGATTTAAGGTAACTATCGCATCATCTATAAAGTTCTGAACGATGATCATGTAGATATTTTGACTGTTCATCATTCCACGCGAAATTTAAGTAGAAGAAAAATATAAAAGCCCCAGGCCAAAAATGGGTATGAAAACATAGAGCGGTTAGAGCTTTCAGAAAGATTCATTCATTTAGGAAACTTCGGTTTCGGTGTACAGGCAATCGCTTCGAAAGCCCTACGTTTCCTAGCCGAGAAGTTACGTCTCTCCCATAATCAAATAGGTGGTGTAGACCAGATAAAACCCCAGCAGCAGGGCTGCCTCCCATCGGTCTAGTTTTTTTCTTTTCCCCGTAAGCATTGCCAGGAAAAGGAAGACCGTCCCCCCGATCAGGATATATACGTCGACATTAAATTGCGAATTATAATCAATAGGTTGAATCAAAGTGGAAATAGAGAGAATCAAAAGAATATTGAAAATGTTTGATCCAATGACATTCCCGATCGCGATATCCGAATTTTTCTTCACTGCCGCCACGATGGAGGTGACTAACTCAGGTAAAGATGTACCGGCGGCCACAACCGTTAGGCCAATAATCTTTTCGCTCACCTCCAAACTATTTGAAATACTCACGCTATTCGTGATCACCAGTTGTCCGCCGAGGACCAGGCCTCCCAATCCAATAAGGATAAGGCCTGCTGTTTTAAATGTAGAAATGGACTTAGCGCTTGGAGAGGGCAGGATGTCAGTTTTCATTTGCAGGAAGACGTAGTAGAGAAAAACAAAAAATAGCAAGAGTAAGATGCCTCCTTCCCAACGACTGAGTGCGGTGGAGCTGGAAAAAGTAAAGTCGTTGATCAAAAAAAGCAATAAGGCAGTCACTCCTAAGGAGATCGGAATTTCCCTCCAGGCTGTTGAAGATTGCACGGTTATCGGTAAAACCAATCCCGAAATGCCAAGAATAATAAACAGGTTGAAGTTGTTGCTTCCCAGAACATTGCCCACAATGATATCCGAATACCCCTCCACAGACCCGATAACACTGACCACTAATTCGGGAGCCGATGTCCCAAAAGCAACGATGGTCAAGCCAATAGCAAGATCTGACACCCTAAATTTTTTGGCTAAGGCAGAGGCCCCATCGACCAGGGCATTCGCTCCAAAAATCAAGCAAGTAAACCCCAGGATGATGAGCAGTATCTGGATGATCATGATAGATGGCTTTAACCCTTAATGTACCAAATTCTGCTTGCATTTGAATATTTTTCTGATGTATTCAATGTGCGCAAGAAGCTTTTTGACCCGGGATATCGTTCTAGCCTTGATAATTGAGCTGTTTCTCTTGTAGCTGAAAAAACCCTACTCCGTAGGTTTGGAACAGATAATTATAGCGACTTCATTTTTTACCTAAAAGTGGGGCACTTTTTTTATCGGTTCTTAATAATCTTTCCTGTGTAGAGGCCTTCCGGAGTATGGAGGGTTAAAATGTAGGTGCC
>CAZVFU010000263.1:0-1666 GCA_964626595.1 uncultured Saprospiraceae bacterium | reverse complement strand
CTCCGGCATGATATAAAAGCGGCGAGTTCATCCAGGTTTTTCCATCGGCCATTTCTTGAAAACAATATTGCTGTCCATCCCGGGCATCTGTAAAAGGGCGATCTGTACAGTATACCCTCAGATCGCAAGGATTAGAACGTTTCACTTCTATGCGACAAGAAGAGCGATCCACATCCCGAATGAAAAATGCATCGAAATTACTCATCCGCGCTGCTAAGATCGTACGAGTGTGCTGCTGGTTGTATGCATAAGTACCTAAATTCTGGTCTCCTAGCCACAATTGATACCCCTCACTGCTCCCGTTATTGCTGTTGCAAAAGAAACTTAGTTCCAGCCGATCAGCCTGCTCATCACATTCCACCTGAAGATCATAATCCAAAAATCGAACATCACATGGCAATACCAGAGTCGTGTCATACAAACCTAAGCTCGGCTCCCCTAACTCAAAGGCGATTTCTCGCTCAATTCCGAATTCAGCTAATATCCCTTGCACAATACCTACCTCCACAGGAAATTTTAAATCCGCCGTCACATTTGCCACCAATTCAGAGCCCTGAAAATCCGTAGACACACCCGCACTGAAAACGGGGCCACCTACCTTAAAAAAAGCATTAAAAACATCAAACAGATTGAAGACCGTTGCCTGAAAATTCCAGACGACGCCTGCTGAGACTTCACCCTGCCCCATTATCTCTTCAAAAACCATGTTATACTGAAAGTCCTGAACGTCCTGATTATCATTTTGGTAATCTACCGCTGCAAAAGGCGATGGAATATTTTCAGGATCGATTGTAAAGACGAGATCGATGGGATTTACATTGGTGTAGGACTGAACCACTTGCATCCCTCCTTGGATATCCACTTCTCCAAAAGTCTCCATCACCAATTGGATATTGACCGGAATTCCACCATTAGGAGGCACAGGGATCAAAAAACTATAGATCGGTATACCTTCTGCAGCCACTTCTGCCGAGCCTTTTGCATTTGCAAAAACTCTCGAAATTAGTTCCGGTCCGAATGTGGCATCTCGAATCCCAAACTCAAAGGAATGAAAAACCTGATTTTCAAAATCCACATCTAGCTCAAATACATACTCCCCATTCACGCCAAAAGAGGGTTCCAGCGTCATAGTTTCACTCGTACCCGTAAATTTCAAATCGACGAAACCAAATTTTTGCTTTTTAATCGAGAACTCCCGAAGCAAAACCTCTTCATAAGCATGAAAGCTAAAATCTATATGGATGCGCTTATAGGCTTCGTCAAGGGCAGCATCAGTTACATTTATAATGAGTTGATTACCCTCTCTTTGGATCGCATCGATCTTTTTTAATGCGCCTTGCGGTAAAAGCGAAATCGATGGGACGATCAATATATGGCCTTCTTTCAGCTGATCCGCTTTAGGAAAAGCATCTGCAATCACCCACTGGTTCTCACCTGCAGATAATAAGAAGGTCTCCCATTGATCAGAGGTGATTGCTTCATCGGTTAATGCAGCTTCCTGGGTTCTGATTTCTAATCCTCTTTGAGATAATCTTGGTTGGTCAGGACTATATTCTTCGGTGGTGCAGGCAAAAAGTAAAACCAAACTCAGTCCCAATAGATAGTATTGTCTCATTATTCAGGATTTAATTCAAGTGTGTTGCTCCAGGTAGACTTGTTTCCATTG
>CAZVFU010000262.1:0-1674 GCA_964626595.1 uncultured Saprospiraceae bacterium | reverse complement strand
CACATTCAAATACAGAATTTGTAGTGGATTTTGTGCGCATCGTTCCAAATATGCCCAAAGCTAAGGTCAAATCACGAATCATATTGACACCCTTTCATGCCAAAAAACTGATGAAAGCCCTTGGCGAAAACATTAAGAAATTCGAAAACCAATTTGGTAATATCGAGGGCACTGAAGGAAGCAGCAATCTCCCGCCCATGAATTTCAACACCCCTAGCGCCAAGGCGTAAGATTGACCCAAGGGAGCCGTCATGACCTATTTACGTTGAATCAGGTCGTTTTCAAAAAGATTTAGGTAAATAGCGTGCCGGAATCCGCCGGTGGGGATATTTCCAGGTGTTGGTATGCCTTGTCAGTAACGATACGGCCGCGGGCCGTGCGTTGGATATAACCTTCCATGATTAAAAAAGGTTCGTGGACTTCCTCTACGGTACCGGACTCTTCACCAACGGCCATCGCCAGCGTATTGAGTCCGACGGGTCCGCCAGTGAATTTTTCGATAATGGCCCGCAAGATGCGGTTATCCATTTCATCCAGTCCACCCTCGTCCACATTGAGTGCTTCGAGGCCGTAATCCGCGATCTCTTTGTCGATGGTCCCATTTCCCTTGACTTCAGCAAAATCCCGGACTCGTCTGAGTAAAGCATTGGCAATCCGGGGTGTACCTCTACTCCGACGGGCGATGGTTGAAGAGCCCTTTTTCGTGATAGGCACCTGCAGAATGGAGGCCGATCGTTCAATAATTTGTTGGAGAACATCCGCTTTGTAATAGTCGAGGTGCGCTGTAATTCCAAATCGCGCCCGCATCGGTGCGGTGAGTAGTCCCATTCGTGTGGTGGCACCTACGAGCGTAAAGGGCTGCAGACTCAGTTGCACGGAGCGTGCATTGGGCCCACTGTCGATGACAATGTCAATTCGAAAGTCTTCCATAGCCGAATACAGATACTCTTCTACGACATTGTTCAGCCGGTGAATTTCATCAATAAATAACACATCACCTTCTTTGAGATTGGTGAGCAGCCCCGCTAAATCTCCAGGCTTCTCCAGAACGGGCCCTGAGCTGGTTCTCAAGTTCGTTTCTAATTCGTTGGCTATGATGTAAGATAGTGTCGTCTTTCCCAAACCGGGCGGTCCGTGCAGCAAGACGTGATCCAGAGCCTCGCCCCGGCGGTTCGCAGCCTGGATGAATACCGATAGATTTTCAGCGACCTTGGGCTGGCCCTGAAAGTCGCTCAAACTTTCTGGCCGAAGCGCTTTCTCTACTTGCCGCTCCTCATCATCAAATTGCTCATCCGTCGGGTCTAAAAAGGGATTACTCATATAGCAAAATTATACAATATAGTTGATTCCACGGTCTCTAGTCAAATATTTTCTTTGCAGCTGCTGTTACCCTGCGTTTTTAAAGGCTTATAACTGAGCCATGAAGTGAGCTGTAAATTAAGCCCAAAATCCGTATGTTATGAGAGTATAATGGCTGTTTCATATGGTTTAAGGACATTTTTTAATGAATAGTCTTGGGTCATAGGATAATAGCCAGTTGTTGTTGAATTGTTGAATTGTTGAGGTGTTTAATTGTTTACAGATTTGCGATTCTACTAGATTTCATTTGAGGGAAAAAACATAGGGTTTCAATCTTCCATTTTGGAGAAGGTTTATTTTGACCTCTTAACGACT
>CAZVFU010000261.1:0-1679 GCA_964626595.1 uncultured Saprospiraceae bacterium | reverse complement strand
TGTTTTTTATTGCAGAGACGTACGGGCGTGCAGGGGCAGAACTGAAAAGGGAAAGGGGCGGGAACCTGAATCGGAAGGCTTATATAAATGTGAGGGCCAACCCGGCTATGATGAGGAGGTGGATGGCAAAGAGAACGAATCCGAAACCGATCGCATGACGTCCCGAACGATAGAGATGTTTGAAACTGATCTTGAGACCGATGCCGGCCATGGCGATGGTCAGCAAAACGGTGCCCAGAGACTGAAATAAGCTAATAATGTTTTGGGGAAGTGGCCACAGGGCATTGAGAAGAGTGATCCCTATAAATGCCCAGAGGTAATAGGGCAGTTCAAAGCGCGCTCCTTTGGAAGAAGCCCCGGGGGGATCCTTTCTGCCGATGAGGAACAGAAAAAAAATGACCGCCGGAGATAAGAGAGCTACGCGGGCCATTTTTACGGTGATCGCCAGGTCTCCTACGTCATTTTCAAGGCCGTAGCCCGCTCCGGCGACATTACCGACAGAGTGCAGGCTGGATCCGATGATGAAACCCATTTGTGTTTCGCTCAGGGGCATCCACTGAAAAAGGAAGGGCAGTAAGACCATCCCACCCGCCCCAATAAGATTGATGGCAGCAATGGCGATTCCTGTGCCGCCTTCCCGGTCGTCCAGAGAGGGTGCCAGGGCGGCAATGGCAGAAGATCCGCATATGGCGGTTCCGAAGCCCACCATCCATCCTGTTTTGCTCGGGCAACTCATCATGCGGGATAAGCCGAGGGTCACGAGAAGAATGATAAGTATGATCAGCACGACCAGGCTTAAATTAAACCAGCCGAGGGACTTGAGGTCTTGCAGGCTGATGCTAAAGGCCATAAAGATGATCGCCCATTCCAACACTTTTGAGCTGCTGAATGAAATGCCGGGGCTAAATGAAGCGGGAATAGCTGCAATATTATAAATAAATACGCCCAAAATGATCGCCAACATCACTGCGTTTAATCCGGGGATCAGCGGTGCCAAGCCCAGACTGGCTAAGGCGACGGCAATGGTGAGCAGGAGTCCACTCATTCGGGGTTTCCATCTGGCCATTATTTTACGATGTATGCAGGATCTCGCCAGCGCATCAGGCCGCCTTTTAAGTTATATACCTCCTCAAAACCCTTTTCACTTAGCAATTTAGCAGCTCGCCCACTTCGGGACCCGCTGCGGCATATCAAAAGCACAGGTCGTGACTTATCGAGGGTTTCGACTTGTTCTTCGAACTGATAGCTGTTGTAGTTGAAGAAATAATCCGTCCCCTTGAGGTAGCCGCGTTCGACCTCGGCAGGGGTGCGCACATCGACAAATTGCCAGTCTTCATTTTCGATGATGGGAATGATATCCTGAGATTGCTTTTCCTCAATCTCATTTTGCCCGGAGCAGGCGAAAAAGCCTATGAGGACAAGGGCGGCGATGGTTAGCGTTTGAACATACGTTTTCATGGGTACTGATTATTTCTGATCTGCCACAAAATACGGAAAAAAGCGGCTTGTTTTAAGTGAGAAAGGTCACATTGGGTATCCTTTTGGTGAGTATTATGACTACCCAGAGCCATTTTATCTGGTTTACCTATAAGAATCGCGTGCTTTAGCTGAACCCGAAAAATGCAGGCCTTTTTCGCCTCTTCTAACCTACCTGCTCATAATCACCCCAAAAAGAATCT
>CAZVFU010000260.1:0-1685 GCA_964626595.1 uncultured Saprospiraceae bacterium | reverse complement strand
GGCGGGCCCCAACAAGCCTTTCTATCAGTGCTATAGATTTGCTATGTAATCTATAAAATGCGAATGGTTGATGAAACGAGGGGCTGTCCAGATCCCTTCTGCTGGTTCCCCTAATTGCTTTTCTGCGATGTAGTTTGTAATATCCTCGGATAGGGGACTTTATGATAAATGAAAAGCATTTTCCATGATCCGCCGCTGGGCCGAGGGAATACCGATTTCACGAGCCAATTCCTCCCAGCTCGCCACGGAGCTTTGGACTTCTTCGATAATTTGATCCATTTGTTTTGAGCTGAGCTGGAAGTAGGTTCCGACCGATCTAGCGAGCTCAAAATCCAGTTCGTTGAACTCGAGGTCAATGTTGAGTGCTAATCCCGCCTTATCTGTGGTGGGATTCATATCAAACGCGGGTGATAATCGCCAACCCTTTTTACTCATAAGGAATCCATGATTTCTTAAATGATCATCGGTATTTGAAATGGCGATATTGAATACGATGCGTCGCCACAATTGTTTGAGATCACTTTCGGGTGAGGCAGAATGGAATTGGATAAATTCTGCTAGTTCCAGATAACTCGGGCTATGATCTCTGATTTGCCTTTCGAAATGTCCGGTCGTGGTCATGGCAGAAGCAAAATGGATTCTTTTCTCAGCAGTTCGGTCAAATCGTTTGGAAAAAAAGGTGTGATGCCTCCCCGTGACATTTTCAACTTTTGACTCCGGCACCTCAATGCCTGCATTTTTTGCGAGCTGCCAGGCAACATATTCCCAGGCACCGATGTCCGTGGTGTCTTTTCGGGAAGGAAATTTTGCGATCCACAGTTCTCCGTTTTTATCTACTACGGATGATTTGGGTCGGGCGCCACCCAGGGAAGATCCGGGCGCTAATAGTATTTGCAACCATTTCCGGACGGCTTCTGTGTCCTTGTCGGACTCCATTAAATCAGCGCCATATTGCAACTCGCGAATATTTGCCATGGGAGGAATGGCCTTATTCTTGTGATCATCGAGAAAGGGGCCGTTCTCATCTAATTTAAAGCGCAAGCCACCCATTCGAGCTGGGTCGTACACGCCTAACAAATAATCAATATCGTTTAGTTTTCTTCTTTCCCCGGCTTTTGAATGGAGTAAAGCTTCGCGTTTGTTCATGAGTGTTCGCCCCCAGGTATCCGGCATAGAGTCCATGAAGAGGCCAAAGTTGGGCTTGCCTTCAGGGCCGTATTGGGGACCTGCAAACCATTGAAGGTCTGGGTCTAGTTGGATCTGAGATTTAGTGTGAAGCCATTGTTTTTCATAGGCAAAACTCCAGCTGAGATGTCCTCTGGCCTTTTGCGCAGAAAGAACGCCCATTTTGATGGGTTTTGGAATCCCCAGCCAGTGGGCATAAACGATGATATCGGTTTTTTTTGAAGCCATGCTTACAGTTCCAGGTCTTGCAACTTCCGACCTAATTTATCATCTGCCGCCAGCTTCAAAAAATCTTTATGGAGGTTGAGGACGCGCAATACATTGAAATACGCTCCCATGGATACTGAAGGCTTGCCTTGTTCTATATAATATAAAGTGGACCGGTCTATATTTGCGCGTTCCGCCACTTGCGCGGTGGTTAACTTCCGCCGTTTTCGCGCTAACTTAATATTTTCCCCTAATTGATTCAATATTTGGCGATGTTGGGGAAATACGATTTG
>CAZVFU010000259.1:0-1689 GCA_964626595.1 uncultured Saprospiraceae bacterium | reverse complement strand
CATGCCCAAATAAAAAGAGGACTTGATTGACTTTATCCATTTGTAAGCTGGGTTTACCTTGTTCCAGATCCCGAATAAATCTCAGGCCGACGCCGGCTTTATAGGAAAAGTCTTTCTGAGTGAGTCCCAGAGATTTCCTCCTTTTTTTAACAAATTGACTGAGCTTATTCATTTAAATATACCTTTTCGGGTATAAAGTTGCAGATTATAAGATCAATATACCCGAAGGGGTATAGCTTTATAAAGGCCTTTACTCAAAAGGGTGGGATAGACTACATTCGGCTCAGTATCCCGCCGCCTGCCCATCCTTTCGAGACTCGGAGGCTCCGGAGTAAACTTTTTGCTCGCCATCCCATCCGATGGCCTGATAGCCTCCATATCCACCTTTTGTGAATCGAATATCGTGCCCTTTGGATCGCAACTCACGCAAGACCTGTGGTGCGAAGCCCGACTCTAAATACAATCGACCTCCATTTTTCATTGTCTCCCCGGTCGGTTGGCTCGAACCGCTGTGTCTGATGCGGGGGGCATCGCCGGCCTCTTGTATGTTCATTCCGAAATCTATCAAGTTACATACAATTTGCGTGTGACCCTGGGGTTGCATTGCGCCGCCCATCAATCCAAAACTAATGAACGGCTGTCCATCCTTGGTTATAAAAGCCGGAATAATAGTATGGAATGGCCGTTTGTGTGGTTCGTACACATTCGCATGTCCTTTTTCAAGGCTGAATAACTCGCCTCGGTCCTGGAGTACGAAACCCAGGCCTTCAGGTACAATGCCCGAGCCCATGCCCCGATAGTTACTTTGGATGAGCGACACCATATTTCCTTCGCTATCAGCAGTGGTGAGGTAGATCGTATTGCCCTGCTCCAGTTCACCGGCGGGGTAGGAGCGGGCGGCGCGGTCGCTGTCGATGAGAGCACGGCGCTCAGTTGCATACTCTTTACTGATCAACTCTTGAATCGGGATATTATAGAAGTCCGGATCTGCGTAAAACTGCGCCCGATCCTCAAACGCGAGTTTCTTGGCTTCTGCGAGATGATGGATATAGTCAGCTGAGCCAAAGCCCATGCTGCCGATATCGAATCCTTCCAAAATATTAAGCATTTGGAGGACCGCTGTCCCCTGGCCATTCGGTGGCAGTTCCCAAACGTCATATCCTCTATAGTTGGTTGAAATTGGATCCACCCAATCCGAATAATGGTCTGCCAGGTCGCGTTCGGAGAGAAAGCCGCCTTGCGACTGCACAGCTTCAGCGATTCGTTTGGCCACCGTTCCAAAATAGAAGCTGTCTCGGCCGCCTTGAGCCACCTTGCGCAGGGTGAAGGCCAAATGTGGATTTTGGAAGACTTCTCCTTTTTGCGGTGCCCTTCCATTGGGCATGAAGGTCTCAGCAAAATGAGGGAAGTCCTTGAGCACTTCTGCATTCCGACCCCAATAATAAGCAATGACTTCTGAGAGTGGGAAGCCATTTTCTGCATATCCAATAGCGGGTTGAAGAACCTCTGCCAAATCCAACTGACCCCATTTGTCGTGCAGTTCTTGCCATCCATCCACACAGCCCGGCACACTGACGGGCAGGGCCCCCAGCGCGGGAATTTTCTCAAAACCGTTTTCAATGAAATATTCTAAAGTCAAGTCATATGGCGATCGCCCACTGGCGTTGAGTCCAAAGAGTTTTTCTTCTT
>CAZVFU010000258.1:0-1696 GCA_964626595.1 uncultured Saprospiraceae bacterium | reverse complement strand
GTCCCGGGGAACGCCTGCGGCGTCCTCGAGGACGGAACCCCCGCATAGCCCGACCCCGAGGAGTCCGCCCCGTGGCGGACCCTCGAGGGATGCGCCCAAGACATAAGAATAAATAAGGGAGGGGAGGAGGAGCTTTAAAAAGTGATATCTTTGGTTTATGAGTTCATCAGCTTATCGATATTTTTTCCTGTGTTTGACTGCTGTGTTGTTGGCGCAGTGTGGCCCGGATCTTCTGGAGGTGGAGGTGCGGAGCGTGTTGGAGCATGACGGGGCATGGCATGATATTGTGCTGAGTTCGGATGGAACGGCTTATGCGGTAGGGGGAGATACCTGGGAGCGTGGAGATATTGCGCATTCAGACGATTTCGGTGCGAGTTGGACGGTGCAGACGGTAACGAATAAGGCCATTCATGGATTAGATATTTCGGGAGCGCGGATGGTAACGGTTGGTATTGATGGACAGTTTATGCGGTATCAGGGCGACAATAATTGGGACTTAATCCGTTTACAATTTTGGCGAATTTTACTAGATCTAGCGAGCCATCCAACAGCGGACTATGCGGTGGCTGTAGGTGGAAAGCGATTTAAAAACGGAGTTCTGCAAACGATTCGTTTGACAGATTTTGCTGTTTTACATTATGATACTATCGAAAATGGCCTGGAAACCGTCGTGCATGTGGAGGATGATCGCTGGCTGGCGGCGGGCTTTGGTGTGCTGATGAGCTCCGATGATGGCGGCGCGCACTGGTCGGCGAGCTATCCTGCGGAAGCCTATTTTACCAGCCTTTATATGGAGAATGCTCAGCGTGGCTGGCTGGCTTCGCAATATGGAGGGCTTTGGCGGACTAATGATGGGGGGCACAGCTGGAAGGAATTAAGAGCTCCGAAAACCTCTTTTTCGTCATTGGGCTTTCGGGACATGACGCTGGATGCAGAAGGTGTGCTCTGGCTGGCGGGTGACCAAGGTACCCTGGCTTATTCAACAGACAAGGGGAAAACGCTTCAACGTCTCGATATTCCTGATCATTATGATATCCGTGCCCTATCTGTGGCCGAACGGCATGTGCTGCTGGCAACGCGGACAGGGGAAATCTTATCGGTTACTTATCCGGAAGAGTTGTAAACAGGTGTTTTATTGGGGCGTCAGCATCACTTTTCTTCCCTTGCCTTCTTCCATCGTTATTTCCAATCCATGCTCTGCAGCCGAGGCGATAAAGTCATCGATGCTCTCTGTGCTGAGATCTACATCGAGGGTCTGTTCTTCAGACAATCCCGTCTGGTCGACGAGTTGATAATGTGTAAAAAGCGGATGTTTTTGAATCTCTGCTAAAATTTTCGATAGGGAATGGTTTCTCAAAGAGATTTGGAAGGAGCTATTTTGTATCCATGCAGTTCCCGATTCATGCACTTGAGCGAATGACTGATGAATATCTTGCTCGGCGTGAAATACCAGGCGATCCATCACCACGGAATCCTCTGTACTAACTTTAATATCTATTCTTTCAAGAAATCGACGGGCAATTTTCTGCCGAAGTTCTTCATCCAGGGCTTGTTCGCCAGAGTGATAAAATAGGTTGTATCGCTTGTTATTCAGGTCACTTGTGGCATGGATTTCGTTAGTTGGAACTTGCAGGATTTGAGCGTACATTTCTGCAGCGGTCAAATTGCCATAAGCGAAGGAATTCGGTCCGGTGGC
>CAZVFU010000257.1:0-1826 GCA_964626595.1 uncultured Saprospiraceae bacterium | reverse complement strand
GTACCAATTAGCCCGCAGTATTGCGATTCATATCGCTGATAATGTAGAGGAGTAGGATAAATCACGTATTACTGCTGTTTACGTAAGATAAAATCCTAATTTTCTTATACATCACCTAAATTTTTGAAAGCCAATTGCGGTTTAGGAGCTTGGAGATTTAAAAGCCATTTAGATTCTGTTTAGCCTTTTTTTAAGGCTTTCTTTTCCACACCTTGTCGGAAGTTGGCAAATACTCAGGAAGAGCGGCTGAACCGTACCAGGTGTATATTTCGTAATCCAATAGATCATTTTTTATAGCTGGGTCCGTTTCCAAAAGCTCTTTTGCTTCTACTTTTGTCGTTATGTTATCCAAAATAAACAGGCCTCTGTAATTGTTTTCATTATTCTCAAAAGGCCCGGCTACGATCAACTTTCCCGCATCGACATATCGGCTTATGTTTTCCAAATGCCCTCTAAAGCATTTATTTACAAATTCTTTGTCTGTAGTGGTATTTGATCCTGTTTTCAGAATGACAAAAAAATAACTTTTCATTCCATAATCATCTCCACCTAACTTTTCGGCAAGAACCTGATCATAGTTAGGATTAGAAATTAAAGTATCCTTTTCCGAATCCGATTGACCCCAAGTCAACTGAGGCAGCAAAATTGCAATACCTAAAAAAAGAGCTTTCATGAAATTTACGGTTTTGATTTGACAATGTTTTATTTCCTTAGCTTCAGCCTTTTGACGAAGTCTTCTCCGCAATCTGTTTTCCTGGATGCTATATCCTCCGGCACTATGATAGAGTTCTCCAATCTGTTGCGGGTATCGTTAAAAAGAAGTCTGTCAAGTTATCCGAATCCCCTACTACTTCAACAGTTGCAGCACAGAAAATTCTATCTATTAAAGTCGTTCAATCCCATTCCAAACCCGATTCCAAGCACGAAGTTCTCAACAGGGTTATTAATCCTATTCGTAATTCTATTTTGTTTAGTTCTTACAGTTGGGTGTTCACTAAAATGCAACAAAAACGCTAAGTAAAAACCAACACTCCAATTATCATGGACCAAAAAAGTTGAGTTGATGCCTAGTTCTCCTGACCATTGGGACACCCTAAGGTCTATATCTCGGACGGAAAGATAATCATCCAGTGATACATTTTCATCTTTTAAGCTTGTCAAGTGCCTAAAACGAGTGTATCTAAGTCCAAAATAAGGGGAAATGACTGCTCTGGATTTTATAACTACATTATACCCAAAACGAGCCGCCAGACTATATTGAGTTAATTTTGAAACCAGGAAGTCATTCTCCTTTCTCCTGGTGAAGCTATATGAATAGCTTACACTTGTATACATCCAATTTTTCATAAATGACATCCATGCAAGGTGAAATGACGGGCTTAATTCTACTATAGGTATATCGGGATCTGAGATGAGTTGAAAAAAAATATTAGGCTGCACGGGCATAACCTCAGAGGAAGTAATATAATAGCCGTGAAAGCCTATAAAATTTTCTTCCGCTGAAGGCGAAATCCTCTCAAGATTATCAAAATATTCACCGTTGGAAATAGAGTCAGGATCAGGTTGAGCATGTAAAAATACAGTGAAGAGTAATCCAAAATAAAATAGTGGTATGTACTTCACCATAAGTGAGGTCTCTCTTAATTCTTCAGTATTTTAATCTCTCACAACGCTATGCATTCCTCTCTTGTAAAGATACAAAAGTATTTAACAAGCGGTGGCGCGCTACCTCTTTCGCTTCTCTTGTGATGTGCGAAAGAAAGCGATCAGTGGTGAAACCGACAAAGAACTTTCCTGATCGACTAACAACCAAATGGATCTCGGAA
>CAZVFU010000256.1:0-1854 GCA_964626595.1 uncultured Saprospiraceae bacterium | reverse complement strand
CCCACTCGGCTTGTCGAGTGGGTACGGAGTGCATAACGAACCCCGGAAGGGACCGACCCCGAGGAGTCCGCTATTCAGCGGACCCTCGAGGGACACGCCCAAAAAATTATAATTAAAGCCATGCTTTTCAAATATGAGAAGCTTATAATGATGGCTGCAATTCCTCGAAATCTATTACCTTTGCGGCAAATATGTAACTATGGCAGATCAAAAAATAATTTTTTCCATGACGGGCGTCAGTAAAGTGCTTCCGCAGGGAAAAACCATTCTCAATAATATTCATCTCTCTTTCTTTTATGGAGCTAAAATTGGGGTTCTGGGCCTCAATGGCGCCGGTAAATCGACACTATTGCGGCTGATCGCGGGGCAGGATACGGATTACCAGGGAAAGATCGAGTTCGATCAGGATTATAAAATCGGATTTTTGGAACAAGAACCTGAGCTGGACGATGAAAAGACGGTAAAAGAATCTCTCATGGAAGGACTGGGTGAGGTGAGTGCTCTGCTCAAGGAATATGATGAGGTCAATGCTAAATTTTCGGAGCCCATGGGCGATGATGAAATGAATGCGCTGATTCAACGTCAGGGCGAATTGATGGATTTATTAGAGAAGAAAAATGCCTGGAATATCGACACCAAACTCGAAATCGCTATGGATGCCTTGAGTTGTCCACCAGCCGATCACAAAATTGCGCCGCTTTCCGGTGGGGAGCGCCGGCGGGTAGCCCTGGCCCGATTATTACTTTCTGAGCCCGACATATTATTGTTAGACGAGCCGACCAACCACCTGGATGCGGAATCTGTGGATTGGCTCGAAATGTACCTGCAACAATTTCCAGGTACGGTTATCGCTGTAACCCACGATAGGTACTTTTTAGATAATGTCGCCGGATGGATATTAGAACTGGATCGGGGAGAAGGAATTCCCTGGAAAGGAAATTACAGTTCGTGGTTGGACCAGAAATCTAAGCGACTGGAGCAAGAAGAAAAGCAAGAGTCCAAACGTAAAAAAACGCTGGAAAAGGAATTGGAGTGGGTGCGAATGAACCCCAAAGCCCGGCAAGCCAAGTCGAAGGCGCGTCTCAATGAGTATGAAAAGCTAGCCTCGCAAGAAAATAAGGAACGCATCTCCAAATTGGAGCTGTATATTCCTGCCGGAAGAAGATTGGGGGATCAGGTTATTACATTGGATCATGTGACCAAAGGCTATGACGATCGAGTTTTGATGAAGGATGTGAGCTTTTCGGTGCCGCCCAATGCGGTAGTAGGCATTATTGGCCCGAACGGGATGGGGAAAACCACCTTGTTCCGCATGATTTTGGGTGAGGAAAAGCCCGATTCGGGTAGTATTGAGATTGGATCCACGGTCGATTTGAGCTACGTCGACCAAAGTCACGAGGATCTCGACCCGAATAAAAGTGTTTATGAAGTGATTTCTCATGGGCAGGATTTTATTACGGTGGGGAACACAGAACTGAAGTCCCGCGCCTATATCAGCCGCTTTAATTTCAGTGGTACCGATCAAAGCAAAAAGGTCAAGGACCTTTCTGGTGGAGAGCGCAACCGAGTGCATCTCGCTATGACCCTCAAAGACGGTGGAAATGTAATTTTACTGGATGAGCCGACGAATGATATCGATGTCAATACCTTGCGTGCATTGGAGGAGGGAATCGACAATTTTGCGGGCTGTGTGTTAGTGATTTCTCACGATCGATGGTTTATCGATCGCGTTGCCACGCATATCTTAGCTTATGAAGGCGATGGTCAGGTGTATTTCTTTGAGGGGAATTATTCAGATTATGAGGCCAAGAAAGAAGAACGGACCGGTACAGCTCCGAAGCGCAAGCGCTTTAA
>CAZVFU010000255.1:0-1855 GCA_964626595.1 uncultured Saprospiraceae bacterium | reverse complement strand
TTCTATACACCAACTCTTCATATTCCAATGGTTGTAATCAAGGCTACACACCGAATGCAGCGGAAGTTGACCGTCAAATTTTCACCTATCCGACCTATTTACATATTTTCTCCGCTGGAAACTCGAACAGTAATAATTGTGGATATGGAGCCGGCAGCCAATGGGGTAATATAACCGGTGGGCACAAACAAGCGAAAAACGCCATAGCAACTGCTAATGTGAGTCCAGAAGGGGAAATCATGAGCTCCAGTAGTCGAGGTCCGGCCTCCGATGGTCGACTCAAACCGGATATTGCAGCTAATGGTAATCAAAATTATTCTTTGCGACCGAATAATAATTATGCCCCTTTTGGAGGGACGAGTGGTGCAGCGCCATGCGTGGCCGGAGTGGCTGCCCAGCTGAATCACGCCTTTCGTGATCAATATGGCGGGGATGCTCCATCCGCACTACTAAAGGCTGCGATGCTAAATGGCGCGCGCGATGTCGGAGAGCCAGGACCGGACTATATTTATGGTTTTGGCCTTTTAGATGCTTTCAATGCGTATGAAATATTAGCTCAGGAGCAGTTTATCTCCGAGTCGATTTTTAACGCCCAAACGAGAGAATTTACGATTGACATTCCTCAAAATGTTGATGAAGTCAAAATTCTACTGTATTGGGCAGATCCACCCGCCACTCCGATGGCAGAAAAGGCCCTCGTTAATGATTTAGATTTGGAGGTCGAGCACAGTGGGGACACCTATTTACCATTGGTTTTGGATCCAACTCCTCGATCAACGAATCTTTCTCGTCCCGCTGAACCCGGGGTGGACCGCTTAAATAATGTAGAACAAGTTGTTCTTGAAGTGGGGGATTCCGGAGAAGCTACTATCCGAGTTGCCGGCTGGGATGTGAATTTAGGCCGACAAGATTTTCATATTGTTTATTCGTATGCTCAAGAGAAACAATCTACAGGTTTTCAATGGCTTGCACCACGCCCCGGTGATGTATTGGATTTGGGTGTGCGATTGAGGCTTGCCTGGGAGTCCGAACTGACGAGCTCATCAAATCGTCGGGTTTCTTTTTCTCTCGATGGAGGACAATCCTGGACCGAGAAGCCCCTTTTTGGCCCATTTGACTTCTCTTTTATAAATATTCTGGACCCCGAACCTCAAAGCGGAGACTCACTTATCGTGGCCTATGCAGATGCTAATCTTTCAGATACTTTATGGGATCCGATCTACTTCGCTGACCCCCATTTGCCGGAAGAGGTAATTGTAGAAAACTATTGTATAGATTCGGCTACCATTCGATGGCAATCCAAGCCGGGGGCGCTATCCTATCAATTATTTGCTCTGGGTGAAAAATACATGGAGGATCAGTTGACAACTTCCGACACCTTTGCTACAATTCCCATTCTGAATCCGGTAGAGCAGAATTTATTCGCAGTTCGGACCCATTATGGAAACGACATCTGGTCTGAACGAGAAATTGCGTCCCGTTTTGCCGGTGGCCTTATAGATTGTCCTCAAGAACAAGAAATGGCTCTAAATACCATTCAGGCCGCAAATCAGCTTCAGGGCTTCACCTGTGAACCTTTTGAAGTCCAACTTGAAGTGGAAATCGAAAACAATGGTCTGCAAGGAGCAGACTCATTCCAGCTGTGTTATCAGTTGGATGATTTAGCACCGGTTTGCGAATGGATCACTGACACGCTACTTCCTCAGCAAACCTTATCGTATCAATTTGACTCCATGCCTTTCATTGAGCAAAATTATGAGGAGCTTCGAGCTTGGGTGACTCTGGATGGCGACCGATTCGTTTGGAATGACTCCCTGACTCAAGACTTCCCTGTTCGGTTTTTATCCGAAGATGA
>CAZVFU010000254.1:0-1859 GCA_964626595.1 uncultured Saprospiraceae bacterium | reverse complement strand
TTGGCATTAGTTATTTTTTTATGATCAATAAATGCTATTCAAATACAATCTCATCTATATAAATGGTATGACTTATAGCTTGTCCGCTCGTAAAAATTACAAACCCTGAACGAATACTTGTTAGATCAAGTCTTTTTGTTTTGATCGTATATTTTTCCCACTTGTCAGTAAGAGATAATTCAACAAGTTTTTTGCTGGAATCATAAAAGGGTTTATCCCCTTCTTCAATCAGTCCGAATCCTATTTCTGCATTTAGGTTGTTATAGCTTGCTTTGGCCCAAAAACTAAACGTCTCAGCTCCGCTTATATCATAACCGCCTAAGATATCACCCCAATCATTTGCAGGGTCCACAAATCCAAGACCATACCACTCATTTTTACCTTTGAATTCTATTTTTATCGCTGTTTCTCCCGATTTTACAGTCGATGTGTTGTTTAAATCTACACTAACGGTTTTATAATCTCCCATATACGCTGATAAAACGTAGGGCAGGTTTTTATTGTCTTTATAAACGTAAAATGGCAATTCTGCTTTAGGAACTAAAAATTTCCGTTTTGCAGCTCTTTCATCAATAACTGAAATAGACGTTGTAGCTATACCGACATTATTGAAGGTGTCGTTCACCATAGCATATACTTTTATCCCACCATTTACCTGTGGAAGTTGTATTTCAAATCCATCGGAAAAGTTACCACGAAAATTGAGAGGCACGAGTTGGTCACGCCTTTTCCTGCTACCCGTTCTTTGGTTGTAATAAAAATTTACTGCTAACTCTTCTCCTTCTACATCTGTAGCATCCAGGTTTACGGCAACCCAGGTTCCACTTTTAACGTCATTATCCAATAATTGAAAAAATTCGATGGAAGGGACGTTATTTTCAGGCTTTTTTCCAGTATAAGCCTCACGAATTGCCCAATATTGCGGACGAGTCATGCCTTTAAAATGAGTCAATAACCAAGGCGCCACATGTCTATTATCACTGGCGTATTGAAATATATAAACGCCTAAAGAATTGGGTTTTGGCTTAATCCATTCGTTATAACCTGTAATGATTACATCATATTTTTCTTTATCGGTCGGCTCAGGTTTTACTCCATTCCGGTCTGCCTCAATTTCCCATTCCCCTCTGACTCCAAATTCGGTTATGACGTAGGGTTTTGTTACTCCTTTTTTTGATAATTCTTCCGGCAAAATATCAGCTCCCTTTCCATATGTATTAATTCCATAAATATCGATAGATGGAACGTATTTTTGCCACCAGTCTATTCCAAAAGTCCAGGCTTCAACCGATGTTACCGGATGATTTTTATCTATTTCTTTGATTTTAGAACAGATTTTTTCCAGTAATTTTGAATAGGCAATTTTTTCTTCATCGGTTGCCGTATTTAAGTATACTTCGTTACCAACACCCCATGTCAGTATTGCAGGATGGTCTTTGTAAGTGTTTACGATCTCGATAGCATCTTGATACATGACCTCTTTGCCGGCTTCATCATTACTATAGTCGAAGCTGTCATCGGCTTCCATACCTGCTCGGCCATGTCGCATCCAAATGCCCAGCATGACTTTTATTCCATGTGAATGTGCTGCATCCAGCATTCTTTTAGTATTGACGCCAGTTCCCCAGGTTCTAATCGTATTAACACCTAAATAATTAAGTTCCCGGAAGTATTTCTCGTAGTTATCGACATCATTATCATAACCAAACGTAACTCCCTTTACTTCAAACGGCTTTCCATCTACTATTAAAGTCCATTTACCATTAATATTTTCAACGGTTGTTTGTGCGTTGCTATTCTCACTAATAACTATTGATAAAATTAAAAAGAGAATCACTTTAAGTTTGAGGATAGTCATA
>CAZVFU010000253.1:0-1882 GCA_964626595.1 uncultured Saprospiraceae bacterium | reverse complement strand
TGTGATTCCTCTCGTTTTTGAAGGAAGTCAGCCGTCGGATTTGGATACACCTGGAGCCTGGTATCCGCCAGCTCGAACTGAGCGCTGGTCGTTGTATTTTCCAGGTTTGCTCGTTGAATTTCCCGACCCTTACCACACACCCAAAATGTTTCGGTGGGCTCGTCCCAAAAAGCATCGCGCGCCAGCGCAGCGCATGTGGAAATAGTAAAATCAAAATCGAGCGTACCCTTATCAGCCACAAAAAGATCGGCATCTTCTCCATTTGTCCCCAGACACAGCACGCGATCCTGCGAAAGTTCATGTAAGCGCTTTCCATTATACGGTGCTGTAGCCTCAATAAAACTTGCTCCCTCATCAGTACTGAGGTAGACATCAAAAGGGGTAAGCAAATAAATCGTGCTAAATCGCAACACTAAAAAATCAATAACATTGGTAATCCCGCTTGGACCCTCTGTGTAGATTTCAAAATCATTACTGGCATTGAAAGCACTCCAAACCTTACCATCCACCAATACAAATAAATTACCCGCAAAATCAGCTTTTAGACGCGAAGGTGGGCTGGGAAAAGTATGATGTTCGAACCAGTTCTGACCTTTGTCTGTGGATTTATATATCGTGTTTCCGGCGACCACATACGCGAGACCATCGGCCTTGCTGTAAACAATGTCTTCTACATTAACACCCGTCTCCAAGACCACTTCAAAGCTTAAGTCCGGACGGACATGTAACACCTGCCCCCATTCATTGGCGACGAAAGCCTCTTCACCTATATAGGTTACGCGGGACAGATTGGCATCATCTACAATATTATAGGTCCAATTTTCGCCGCCATCAGAAGAGTAGGCCAGAGCCCCAAGTTCCCCTACGGCCATGACTTGATTTTCATTCGAGGCCACGCAATTGAAATCCTCACCATACCCATTCCGTTGAAAAAATATATCAAAAAGACCCTCGCTATTGTAAATTTGACTGCCGGTGCTTCCTATCAAAATCTGCCCATCATTCTGAACAGATACGGTGTTGATAAAACCGTCTATAAATATAAACTGGACCTCCCAGTTTCTACCTCCATCCGTACTGTACGTTAGAGTGTTCACCGTATTAGTCATTATGGTATTGGCATCATAAAAAGACAGGCCGTTCGGTAGACCATTAAAGTTTTGAGTAGATACCTGCTGCCAGTTGAGGCCATTATCCGTAGATTCGTAAAGCGATTTATCGAGAGTCATGGCGTATAACACATTTTCCCGCCCAATGATTTTTCTAGGGTTTATATCGTCATCCAAAACCTTTGTAAAACTTTCGCCTCCATTCGTTGACCGATAAATACCTCCGGATCCGGCATAAACCACCCCCTGATGATACAGCAGTCCACGTCCTCCCGCTTCAGAAGTAGCAGATTGTGTCCAACTTTGACCTTGATCATCGGAATACAGCACGTGGGTTCCCGAAATCAGCCAGCGTCCATTATCAAGTTGAACAAAGGCGTTGATCAGCCCACCGATATCAGGCGTAATATCAATTGTAGTAGCAAATCCATCCTCCGTGTACAACATTTCCCGAATGGAATAGTATATCACTTTTGACGGATCCGTTTCGTCCAGAAAGTAAACAGATGGAAAAATCCCTTGCTGACTTATAGGAAGAGAGAGGGACTCCCAGTTTTGCCCCCCGTCGGAAGTACGAAGAAGGTATCCGCACTCAAGCGTGGCATAACCGACTCCGGAATCATGCATCTGAATGTCAGACACATCGCCACTAAAGTTGTCGGGATAAACTGTTTCCAATTGCTGACCGTAAAGACTGGCCTGGAATACACAAAAACAAAGTAAAAGAAATGATGCCTTCATATTTTTTTTGATAAAGATATGGGCATTGCTCC
>CAZVFU010000252.1:0-1913 GCA_964626595.1 uncultured Saprospiraceae bacterium | reverse complement strand
TTGGCGTTTCGCGTAATTTCGCGTATGCTGTTTTATTTTTTCAATGGCTTTTTCTTTACTCCAGTCGCCATCGAAATATCGAAACCACTCTTTATAGCCGACGGTATCGCAGGCTTTAAGGTGGCGATGGGGATAGAGGGATCGGGCCTCATTTTCTAAGCCCTGAGCAACCATCTCATCTACTCGTTGGTTGATTCGCTCGTAAATGTCTTCTCTGGGCCGGTCCAACTGAATAAAAACGGGTCGAAAGGGCCTTTCCAAAGACCGATTTTGTTTAAAACTAGAGAAAGATTGGCCACTTTGACGTATAACCATAAGAGCTCGACTGAGTCTTCTCGGATTTTGAATATCAATCTCAGTAAAGCTTTTGGGATCAGCACGTTTCAATTCTTCCTGAAGGGCATTCAAACCTTTTTCTTCCATATCGCGATCGACTTCCCTACGAATAGAGGAAGAAATAGGAGGGAAGGGATCCAATCCATCAACCAGGGCTCGAATATAAAAGAGTGTTCCTCCCACGACGAAAGCCACACGGTTTTCCCCATAGTGTTTTGCTAATACTTGCATTGCTTCCCGCTCAAAATCCCCTGCGGTAAATTCATCATGGATACTGTGCGAAGCAATGAAGTGGTGTGGGACTCTTTCAAGGGTGTCTTTTTCGGGTTGTGCCGTTCCAATGGGCATTTCTTTATAAATTTGTCGGGAATCGGCTGAAATGATAGGTGACGAATAAGTTTCCGCCAGCGCTATACTCAGCTCCGTTTTGCCCACCGCAGTTGGTCCACTAATTATGACGAGGAGAGGCAGATTATTTTGAAGGCTCACGAAAAACCGTATTTTCGATTATGAATCTATTCTATCGAGTCTTGCGAGCTGTGGCCCGCTTTTCTTTGCAAATATACTTTAAGAATATCAGCTTTTCAGGATGGGATCGCCTAAAAGAAGATGGACCGCGCATTATTACGGCGAACCATCCCGCCTCTTTTTTAGATGCCTGTGTTTTAGCCTGTTTTTTGCCAGGGCCGCTGCATTTCCTCGTTCGCGGTGATGTATTTCATCCCTGGTTTCGCTCCTTCTTTCGATGGACCTATCAGATCCCCATTTACCGATTTCGGGATGGCTTTGGAAATATGCGCCGTAATGCCGATACCTTTCAAAAGGTACATGAGATTCTTTCCCGGGGGAAAACCATAGTGATTTTTGCCGAGGGACTCACAGAGTATGAGAAAAAGCTGCGACCTATTCAAAAGGGGGCGGCGCGCATGGCTGTCGGGTTTCAGAAAGAGTTTCCCCAAAAATCTATACATCTCCAAGCGATAGGAATTAACTATGAGGATATATATCGCTTTCGCTCCGCCGTGCAGGTGCATATCGGACCAGTTTTTCAGCCCGACATTTCTGCAGACCCCAAAGAGGATATTCAGTTACTCACAGAGGAAGTAGCGCGTCAATTGTCGAATTTGGTCGTTCATATCGAAGAGAATCGTCGGGAGGCTATTTACGATAGTATGGCTCGAAAGGAAGGAGTATTTTCTCTTCATGCCCAGGAAGCACGGCGAGCTCAATTTGCATGGGCAGAGCGGATAAATAATATGTCCAAAGCAGAGGTATCTTCTCTATTGAGTCAGACAGCTCCATTGGAACCTGTTGATTCAGAAAACCATAATGAAAGGGATTCTTTGATATCCAAGCTCCGGTGTTTTGGGTTCCAGATTCTGTACTTACTGATGTTTCCATTTTTCTATTTGCCAGCCCGGGTATCCCAATATGTGGCTCGAAAATATTTCGTACACCCTTCTTTTCAGCAGTCCATAGCGATTGGTCTGGGCATGTTTGTCTATCTGTTTTGGATTCTCCTTTTAGCGCTGGTTTTCTACTTTGCCTTTGATTCCATATGGGTGGGGGGAGTGCTT
>CAZVFU010000251.1:0-1924 GCA_964626595.1 uncultured Saprospiraceae bacterium | reverse complement strand
TCTTTTTGTGCGGTTTGGTATTTTTTCTCTAGCTCCAGAAGCTGTTGCACTTCCTTTTCATCGTTAAGTTCATCTTTCAATCGAATTACTTCACGTGATGCGAGTAGCGCTTGATCTAGTCGGCCTAAACTGGAGTAGGCCTCTTCATACATAGAATAAATTTCAACACTATCCGCTTTATCAGCAAGCGATTTATCCATGCTTTGAAGGACCTGTGCTGCATAGGATGGATTTTCCTGATTTAGGAGGAGCCGAGCTAGTTTTTTTTGAATTTGAAAATTTGGCTGTACAAAATTAAGTTCTTGATTTTCAGAAAGCAATTGGGTGAAAAACTGAATTTGCTCTTTTGTTGAAAACTCTTCCGGGGCAGATATCCCATGACTTAAGCCTTGTTTGCGACGCCGGGGTAGAATATCGTAATACGCCTTATTATAGAAAGCATATTTTGCTGCATCCCCCCTCTTTAAGGATAATTCCTGCAACCGATTCAGCACATAAGCAATATCTGTACTCTTGTTCCTTTCCCGAACTATCGTATACGCTTTATCCAGATACTCCTGAGCCTTATTGAGGTCTCCAAATTGAAGGTATAGAGTGTGCCAATGGTCATAGACTGACCATAAGTAGTATTTCTTCTCCGAAGGCTGTTGCTTATACCAACTTTCTGCTTTACTTAAATAGTGCACCGCAGAGTCTAAAGATTCTTGTTTTCGAAAAAAACGGGCGATTTGTTTGTATATCTGGCCTGCCCGAAAATAATTTATATTTTTCATCTTCAGAATAGCATCTTGTAATATTTGCAATGCTTTTTCAGTATCCCCAGACATATCTATTGCTATAGATATCTCGTACATAGCCGCTATTTCTAGTTCCGGAAGTATGGCATCTTGTGCCGTTAAAAGCGCTTTATTGAATAAATCAACCGAAGCGTCAATTTGATTGTACCTTTTAAGTTTCGTGCCTGAATTAAGTGCAAATTGGCAATAGTTCGATGGGTTTTTTATCGTATCCAGGCGGGCATTAATTGCCTCGATGTCTGGAGGCTGACCATTCGTCGAAACTACGGCAAAGAAAATCACAGCAATAAAAAGGAAGTGCTTCATGGCTCAAGTGTATATTGCATAAACCAGGGCCAGAGCAGTTCTACAGCCCTTACATTCTGCGGGTTATTGTTCCCATTCGGATATCTGTGTTGCAAGCCGTTGACTACCACATAAACCAGTTCCTGACTCTCATTGTCAAGCGTATTCGAAAAGGAGATCTGATTATATTGAGGTGGCATAGGCATTTCCGAATAGCTACTGTCTAAAGATAACATATCCAGCAGATTTTCTGTCCATTGCCATGCAGTGGGTATCGCAAAAAGATCAATCGCTTGTACAGGCAACTCTGACATTAACTCAAAGGCTGCTATAGTCCGATCATCACGAGATCCGGAAATAATGTGAAAAGACGGTATTCGGTCGCCTCCCATGGGGATGAAAATCGGAATCCCTATATTACCACATGTAGAAAAAGCAGCAAACTCATCGGACATCTGCGGCAATAATCTTGACTTGACAAATCCCCCGCCATTGGAGAAACCACTTACATAGATTCTAGAGGCATCAATGGAAAAGCTCTCTTTACACAATTGGATCATCTCTCGAAAGAATGGGATATCATCTTTAATCTCAGTGCCTGGCACCACATCCGCTTCCAAGCCTTCAGAGCTCCACTTTGTGCTCAAACGACCATTATTCTCTGCTATCGGATACTCCAAGGCCGTCGGAAAGGCCGCTATGAAACCTTCGCGTTCTGACATTTGAACCCACCCACTGATATTATAAAACTTCTCACCGGTGCCTGTGGAACCATGCAACATAAATAATAAGGGTACGTCCTCCGATCCGTCATAGCTTTCCGGAACATGAATCAGGAAATT
>CAZVFU010000250.1:0-1962 GCA_964626595.1 uncultured Saprospiraceae bacterium | reverse complement strand
GGGGTAGCGCTGCGAAAGGGCACGGCATGCGCGCAGGCCTGTAAGGGCGAATGGCTATTCGCCCAACTGAAGCGCAGGCCGCCGGGAGTGCGACCCCCCAACTCGTTGGTGGGGAGCACCGAACGAAGGTGGAGCCTGAAGCATAGCGCCGCCCAGCCAATTGTGGATGGGCGGACCCCCCAAAGCCCACAAAAAAACAGGAAAGTCGCTCTAAAATTATACCTTTGGGGCTCAAATAAAAGCGGTATGGACGATCAATTTAAGCGACTGATTTCTCATTGTAAAGAATACGGTTTTGTGTTTCCCAGTTCAGAAATTTATGAAGGACTGAGTGCAACCTACGATTATGGACCCTATGGGGCGGAATTGAAGCGTAATCTGAAAGCGTATTGGTGGCGGGCGATGACCCAACTCAATGACCATATCGTGGGACTGGATGCGGCCATTTTCATGCATCCCAAAACCTGGGAGGCCTCTGGGCATGTCGAGGCATTTAATGATCCTATGATCGACAACAAAGACTCAAAAAAACGATATCGAGCTGATCAGTTAGTGGAGGGACATATCGAGAAGCTGGAAGGGAAGATTGAAAGGGATGTGCGCAAAGCAAAAAAGCGCTTTGGTGATGATTTTGTTGAAAAGAAGTTTCGAGCCGAGCATCCGCGTGTATTAAAGTACAGTCAGCAAATTAAGGACATTGAAAAGGAACTGGGCCGACTGCTCAATGCGAATGATCTAGAGGGTGTGAGGCAACTGATTATCGATCTGGATATTCCGTGTCCGGTCAGTGGATCGAGAAATTGGACGGAAGTGAGGCAGTTTAATTTGATGTTCAGTACCCAGCTGGGTAGTATAGCCGGAGCTGATGGGCAGTTGTATTTGCGGCCGGAGACGGCTCAGGGTATTTTTGTTAATTTTCTGAATGTGATGAAGACAGCGCGACAGAAAATTCCTTTTGGAATTGCGCAAATCGGAAAAGCGTTTCGCAATGAAATCGTGGCCCGCCAGTTTATTTTCCGAATGCGGGAATTTGAGCAAATGGAAATGCAGTTTTTTGTGGAGCCCGGTGAGGAGATGAAGTGGTATGACTATTGGAAAGAGCAGCGCTTGCTGTGGTATAAACAACTGGGTTTTGATGAGTCCGTGCTTCGGGTTCACGAGCACGAACAATTGGCTCATTATGCCAATGCCGCGCTGGATTTGGAATTCAAATTTCCGTTTGGGACAAAAGAACTGGAGGGCATACACAGTCGGACTGATTTTGATTTGGCTCGCCATCAGGAGTATTCGGGTAAGAAACTCCAGGTCTATGATCACGAAAAGGATCGCTCCTATGTACCGTATGTAGTAGAAACATCAGTGGGGCTAGACCGCCTGTTTTTGGCGCTGATGACGAAATGCCTCGTCGAAGAAGATGTGCCGGATGCGGACGGAGAAAGCTCGCAGCGGGTGGTGTTGAAATTGCCGCCGGCTTTAGCACCGGTCAAGGTGGCCGTGCTGCCCCTACTGAAAAATAAGGAAGAGCTTACCGATATGGCCCAAGATATATTTAATCAACTTCGACCTTTTCTGCCGGCTCAGTACGATGAAAAAGACGCGATTGGTCGACGCTATCGTCGGCAGGATGCGATTGGCACGCCCTATTGTGTGACCGTCGATTTCGAATCTTTGGAGGACAATACCGTCACCCTGCGGGATCGGGATACGCTTGACCAGGAACGCATTGCTATTTCTGATCTCTTAGCTCGCGTGCGCTCGGCAACGGGTATGGAGGAAATGCTGAAAGCTTTAGTGTAAAAAAAAATGAAGCCAGCAGGCACTTTTTTCTGCTATCTTCGGTTATAATTGTATAAAACTACCACTATGAAATATCGAATATTATTTTTAGCGCTATTATCCAGTTTGTTTTTTGTCGCCTGCGAGGACGATGATCCTGTAGATGCCAAAACCGGCACACTTGAA
>CAZVFU010000249.1:0-1963 GCA_964626595.1 uncultured Saprospiraceae bacterium | reverse complement strand
CAATGTCAGGGGTTCAGACCGTGATGGCTGGCGCGCAGGCCATTGTAGAGACGTGCAGCTTGTCACGCTCCGCGTGAGCCGTACGTCTCTACCTTACAAAACAACCCTACATCCAAAAAAAACGCTCCTTTTCAAGAGATCGGGAAATCATCCGCGCTCCAAAGCCCACTTTTCAGATAGAACACGCCTTATGCTGGATTTCCGGAAAATAGCGAAAAGCGAAAAGCGAAAAGCGAATAGCGAATAGCGAAAAAAAAAGTCTTGACCACAATCAGGCGATTAAGTGATTTTTGTCACTGTGGAGTCAAAACGAATGCAATATCTTTATAGGAAAGCGAAGATTATGAAAACACTCCGGATAATTCCCCTGATTTCTGTACTTGTAATATCTTTATTTGTCGGCTGTAGTTCAGATGAAGATGATATGCCGGATCCGATTCCCAGTGAAAAAACAACTCTGATTATTGGGTCTTCCGGGGGAGAGATGACACTGAATGCATTTACACTTCGCGTGCCGGCCGGCGCTTTTCAGGAATCGCACAGTCTAACCATAACGGAAACGAATAGTGTAGAGACCGGTTTTGAACATGTTTTTCCGAAAACCTATCGGGTAGAAGGTGTGCCTGGAGATTATGCACTCCCTATTGAGATTGGCCTGATTTCCGATACTGACTTACCAGAAGGCAGTCAGCTCGCCCTTCAGGAGGAGGGTTTTGTGAGCAGCCTGGATACGGTAGCAACTAAAACGCGTATCCTGGAGACAGAAACTGAATCATTTGAAATGTGGGCAGTATTGGACGCGCCGGACGATGGATTTCACAGTGAAAGTTCAGAGGCTGAAACTCGTGAGGAAGCTAAATTGGAGTTCTCCGTATTCGGCATTTCTTCTTATGCTACGTACACAACTTCAGATGGCAAATTTGCCATCTCGTTTCCCGCAGAACATCTAGATAAAATTTACACCCTTGGCGCACAATTATCTGAGGCGTACACGACGATTGAGAATACGGGATTCTCTTTTGATGACCGTACCAATTGGCCCATGAAAGTTACTGTAGAAAATCTAAAGCCTTCTGTTTATGGATATGCCGGTGCATCGATTTGGGGAGAAAACTATGGATTCATAGAGATCAACCTTTTACACATTGATAAGACAGCCGAATTAAAAACGACAGTCGGCCATGAATTACTGCATATTGCACAAAGCTTGTATGATCCGAGAAACGCTTTTTCCAAAGCTAAATTTGCAGCGCCCCACCTGTGGCTCGATGAGGCGGTCAGTGTTTGGTTTGAGCGAATTATATCTGGCAATCCAAATTATGTTTCACCCGTTTTTGAAACGGCTGCTAAGACCGCTTTGATTGGTGCGCAAGTAGCAGGTAGTCCAAATTATCGAGCAGACTATGGCTATGCACAGGCGCCACTTATTCAGTTTATTGAAAACGAATTCGGTCGTGATAAAATAGCAAAATTTTACGATGAAATTGCCAAGGGTAAATCAGCTTTTGAAGCGATTAATAATAGCTTACCACAAAACATTTCTTCCTTCTGGCATGATTATTTGGATGAGCTCTTGACCTTCTCTATTTACGCCTCGGATGGCTTTGGCCCTAGTTGGCTCATAGGAAATTCGTTCCGGACGGATTTGCCAAGTAGCCCAACATCTACCTTTGGTGGGGGCAGTGGTCCTCTTTCGGCCAGATTGTTTTACTTTAAAGATGACAATGCATACACGAGAGCTGCACACGGAATATTTGAACTCCAGGAAAGCGTTTCATCGGATGAGCAACAAGTTCATGTATATAAATTTAATTCTTCAGGCGCAGAACATTTAGGTACGGCATCAGATTCTGTTTTCGTCAAAGATTACGACCAATTGCTTAGCGATGGCTATCGAATTGTAGTTGCCGTTGCGGGAAGCGCAATGGATCTTGAGCCTGGAACATTTCAAGACTATAAATTC
>CAZVFU010000248.1:0-1972 GCA_964626595.1 uncultured Saprospiraceae bacterium | reverse complement strand
GGAGCGGCGATAGGAGTTATATCAAATGGAATTAGTAACCTTTCGCAAGGAAATAATTTTTTTCAGGGAGGTCTTAAGGCGGCTGCCTTTGGTGCAATCGGGGGAGCATTTGCTTCAGGAATCGGACAGGCAGCAAATCAAATCACCAACGGATTTGCCAAAGGGGCCTTCCAGACTATAGCCCACGGCCATACTTCCGGTGTCATGTCAGGTATTCAGGGAGGAAGTTATGGCAGTGGTTTTGCTAGTGGAGGGTTTTCTTCGGGTATGAGTAGTATTGCAAGTGCAATGAAAGTTGGCAATGTCGGCATGATAGGAGTTGGGGGTCTCAGTGGAGGAGTCGGATCCCACTTAGCCGGAGGCGATTTTTGGACGGGTGTCGGACAGGGGGTGATTACTAGTGGCCTGAATCATGCCGCTCATAGTGGGATGTTTGGAGATAATTTGGCGGCAGCATTATGGACTGGACGTACACGTCATCTATTAGGCCCAGATGCTTTGTCAGCAGAAATATTCGGCAATGCAGGCTTATTTCCTTCAATTGAGGGAGGATTAGGCGGACTTTTAGTTCTTAGAGGTAAAGATATAGGGTATGCTACAGGTATTTTTGATGCAGGGGTAGGAGCTGGATTAGAATTTGGAGCAGGCTTTTCCCTTACAAAACTATATCATACAGGACCTGAAACTGCTATTCGAGCAACCGATTTTCTGGGTACACGTCTTTCAGGTACAGTGAGCTTAAACCTAGCTGGTCTTGATGTTGGTGTTAAGGTCTCTTATGCTAAAATTAAACGAAATGAAATATTGGGCTTAGGACGAACTTTGGGGGTTGGCACAGGTGCCCCATTTGGAACTTTTGGTATATCAGGAAACATAAATTATGGAAAAACTATGACTACACGCGATTTATTGGAACTAATAAAATAACAAACAAATTACCCTTATGAATTTGAATCGCAAAAATTCCTATAAACAATTATTTTTTTTGGTACTTTTTATTATTCTATTTGGTAGTGGGGTATGTTATTTAAATAAAAATGATCCTGAAAATTTCATAGGTCCTGAAGAGCTGAGCAGGTCATTTATTTGTATACAAAAGATCAATCCACAAATGCGTGGATTTACATATAACGATAGTATTGGACTGGGTGCATTCTACTTAGATAGTTCAGAACTTGAGATTGATGACGCCACCAAAATACTAGATAATTACCTCGAAGTTGGAGATTGTTTGCAATTTACGTCAACGCCGAGAGACTCGGTTTACTTAATTAAAAATAATAGCAAAGATACCATTCTTTTTACCAACTTACAGCCAAAGGATACTTGGGGTGATAAGAGTATTTGGGAGAATCTTAAAGGTTTGTTTTCTAATTAATATATCCAGCTGGATTAAAGCAAAAGCTTGAGGCTACATCACTGAAACAAAAGGAACCTAATATCTAACGTAAAAAATAGGTTTCAGTCACTTACCTGAATTAGTAAAAAGCTAAGAATACTTTGGCGGTGAATTTTTATTGGGAAGAACGTATATTGAAGGAATTGATTACTAAATTTCGGAACAATGAAAAGTTTTATTGCAGCCAGTATAATCCTTATGTTCTCCGTTCATAAATGCGGCAATAATTCAGGATATTACTTCTGCTCAGTTGATTGGGAAGAAAGGGTTTTAATTGAAAACCCTTATGAACGGCATGGTGCTGGAGTAATCATTTTTAATGAGAAGTATTCTCTTGACTTCAAGGAGGTGGAATTAGGATACGAAAGAGATGTCATTGCAACTAAAATACTCAGAAACAATTCCTCAATTCTAAAAGACAGCAATACCGTCGAAATACTCTTATTTAATCGTGAGGATACAGTAAGGATAAGAGAAGAAGATATGTTTTCTAAAGACAAGGTCTTTATGAAACTCTGTTATCGTGAGTGACGGGCTTACCATTAGATTCAATACCTACACAAGTTTCACAGC
>CAZVFU010000247.1:0-1982 GCA_964626595.1 uncultured Saprospiraceae bacterium | reverse complement strand
CTAGATGCTTTCATTTTTGATAGATCAGGATTAAACGCAAAAAGCAACGGTGCTACCAACGGGCTGTCCATTCGAAAGATAGGAAGGAGTAAGTGCTCATCCCACTCCACTTTTTGAGATCCAGTATGGGTCCTTACCCATTTCTTTTTTTTTGCGTATAGTCCACCAATTTATCTCCATCGTATTTCCACAGTTTTCCATACCGCCCACCAAACCAAATATTTCCATTTTTATCTTCTGAGATGCTTTTTATATCGGTTAGTTTTTCGCTCTGCGCTATCTCAAAGGGAACAAAGGATTTGCCGTCATATTGATATACTCCTTTTCTGGCATAGCTCGCGACCCAAAATATTCCTTTGGAATCTTCATAGAAAGTAGCCATTGCAATTTGGTCCTCTGTTTCGGTGTCGATGTCAGGTACATTTACAAAGGATTCTCCATCGTATTTATATATCCCCCCATTTCGGGTTCCAGCCCATAAATTTTCATTCCTGTCAATATATAAGCTGGAAATCATTCCATCACCAAATCCATCTTTAAGGGAGTAGTGAGTAAAATCATTTTCGCTAAATTGACTGATTCCGCCGTGAGAAAATGAGGAAAACCAAATGTCACTATTTTTATCTTCAACAATACTTAAAATTACATTATGATGTAAACTGTCCGGCATCAGTTCACCTCTTTCTTTTAGGTATGACGCAAAGGTAACTCCATCATACTTATAAGCGCCCGCACCATTAGAGCCAATCCAATACACTCCCTGACGGTCCTGGACTAAACTGACAACGGCATTAGGGTTTATTACAGGATACGTTTGCTCAAGCCATTCGCTTTTTGTAGTATCGTTTGGAATTGGGATCGTTTCAAAGGACTTTCCATTAAACTTGCACAAACCACTTTCTGTCCCAAACCACATCAACCCATCTTGATCTTCTATAATTGCCCAAACTTGATTGCCGCATAATCCGTCTTTAACTGTATATTGGGTAAAAGACTTCCCATCATATTTAAAGACGCCTTCCTGGGTAGTTGAAAACCACATATTTCCCGAATCATCCAAATACCCTTTTGTAACCACATCACCTGAATTATATTCATAGGGTTCATTATTTTGAGGTTCCATTTCAAAGGTCGACGGTGTTTTATTTTGTCCATTACATGAAATCATCATGAGGGTGAGGAGCAACATTAAAATACATTTCATTTGTTTCATTGTTTTTGTGGAACCGTAGATCATGGCCGCCCTTTATTTCACTAATTTCATCGGAAAGGTTTGCTGGCGCTCCTGCCCGTTTTTCGTTCCCGAAATGACAGCTACCAGTGAGTCAGTACCGATTCGGGTATAAGTGATAAATTGAGGAAATTCGTGTTTTGTGTTTTCAAAAATCAGTTTATTTTCTAAAATAGTTTTGATAGTAAAACGAACGGGTAAGCCGTTATTTTGGCCTTTAACCATCGGGAGATAAAACAGGCTATCTTGTTCTTGTATTAAGCGGATGGTTTCAAAAAAAATAGTGTCCTGTCCCTCGACCCTATAGCTTTTCCCCGAAAATTCATTGTAATTAATTTGCCTCCAGGTTTCGTATATGCTGCCCCTCTGAGTTTTATTTTCCCATGTTCCGATAAGCCAATTCGCATTTTCGATATCATTATTTTGTCTGCTTTGACAACTACAAAAGGCCAGGAAGCCAAATAGTGTAGCAAGTAGGGTTATTTTAAATTTCATTATTTTATGATAGTAATGAATTTCAAAAGAGACCTTGAAGTCATCCGCACTCTCTTTTACCATTTTTTAAATATATGTAGTGATGTCCAACTTCTTTCCGTACCCGCTCGTAATCCTAATATACGCAATAAATTGGCAAAAGGGGATCACATTTGCCTGAGAGGAGCAAATACTGTTTCTGCGCCCACGTTCCGGCGGCAGCGGGTAAGGGATGCGGAAGACGGGAGGGTCCTGCGGGTCGCGCAGCGACCGCGAG
>CAZVFU010000246.1:0-1987 GCA_964626595.1 uncultured Saprospiraceae bacterium | reverse complement strand
CCCGTCGTCGTTTCTCCGGTAAAGGCGACTTTCTTAATGTCGGGATGGGAGGCTAGGGGTTTTCCGGCTTCGATACCAAATCCGTTCACAATGTTGAGTACGCCGGGCGGCAAAATATCCTGAATCAGTTCAGCGACCATCAATATACCGACGGGCGTCTGCTCGGCAGGCTTGAGTACCACGCAATTACCGGCAGCGAGGGCCGGGGCGAGCTTCCAAGTGGCCATTAGAATGGGAAAGTTCCACGGAATAATCTGTCCAACGACGCCTAGCGGCTCGGGGATATTGATAGATACGGTGTTATTATTGAGTTCGGTGGCGGAGCCCTCTTCAGCGCGGATCACACCAGCAAAATAGCGGAAATGATCGATAGCCAGTGGAATATCTGCCGCTTTGGTTTCGCGTACGGCCTTTCCATTGTCCCAGGTTTCGGCGCGAGCGAGCTGATCGGCGTTTTGTTCCATAATATCAGCGATCTTGATCAAGATGTTGCTGCGTTCTGTCGCGGACGTTTTATTCCACGTTTTGGCCGCTTTCCAGGCTTCTTCTACGGCGTGATCGACATCTTCTTTGGTGGATCGGGCCACTTCGGTAAATACCTGACCATCTACCGGGGAGATGTTTTCGAAATATTGTCCTTTGGCGGGGGCGACCCACTTGCCGCCGATGAAATTGTCATATTGGCTTTTGAAGGCCGGCTTTTCGAGTATGTTACTCGATTTTGTGGCTACATCACTCATAATTTTTTGCTTTTGTTTAGGTTAGAAAATTGAAACTTGTGTAATATAAATACTTGTCCCCCTTTCCAATAGAAGAATTCTGCAATTTAAATGACACAATCGTATCATTTTACTCGAATTTGTCACCGATTTGACGCTTTCTTTTGCATTTCCGGCTGTAGTCGGTATATTTAGATACCTAAGTTAGAATTATGCCTTTTTCCCATAGCCAACACCTTGAGAAAGGTCGAAAATTAGAGACCCTGGTCGAGAACCGCACGCGTTATGCATTGACGCACAGCGAGCTGAATTTGTTTGAGACCCATCAAAGCGCGGAAAGCGTCAAGCTGCAGTTTTCAGAACCTACACTGGCCAGTATGATCATGGGAAAGAAAGTCATGCATTTGCGGGATGAGGCCGGTTTCGATTTTTTTCCAGGTGAGAGTGTGATATTGCCAGCAGACGAATTGATGTGTATCGATTTTCCCGAAGCCACGCGCCAGCGGCCCACAAAGTGCCTGGCGCTGACTTTGTCGGAGGAGTTTATACAGGACGTTTGTCATTCCCTGAATCAGCATCAACAGCGTCTTGATGGCGATGAGTGGCATTTTACGCGTGATAATTTTCACTTCACCAACGATCGAGCCATTCATCAGATCATCGACCGACTCATCTTTCTTTTTGCGGAAAACCATCCATCCAAAGATCTTTTCGCTGATATGATGCTGCGGGAACTCGTTATTCGCCTCATGCAGACTGATATTCGCTACAGCATGGAGAAGGGAGTCAAAGAGACCACCGGTTCGCGCCTCCAATTCATATTGGGCTACATTCGCCAGCATTTAGACGAAGACTTATCGGTGGAAGCCCTGAGCCAAAAAGCGTACATGAGCACCTCTCATTTTCATCGGTCCTTTAAGAGCGAACTGGGACTTTCCCCCGTCGAGTACATCCATCAGGAGCGGATCTCAAAAGCCTGCCAGTTGCTGCGCTCCACCGAGCTTCCCATTCGCGAGATAGGCCTGCGCTGCGGTTTCAACCATCTCTCGTACTTCAATCGCCTGTTTAAACGCTACACGAAATGCACGCCCGGCGCCTATCGAAAAAAAGGGTAAAGGGGTAGAGGATATAAGGTTTTATGTTTAATTTTTTGGGCGTCCCCTCGTCTCGAGGAGCGCGATGCGCTCTCGAGTCCTCGGTCGGGCTATCCGCTCGTAGTCAGTGGTCCGTGGATTTGATAACGGCACCGCGTTCCGCGGTGTTTCGAT
>CAZVFU010000245.1:0-1999 GCA_964626595.1 uncultured Saprospiraceae bacterium | reverse complement strand
GGACCGAGGCAATAGGCATTCTTTCTTTGCGCCTTGGCGACTTCGCGAGAAAGAAATTTGAAGATCCACTCAGAGCTGTCGCCTGGGGCCAAGATTGTTGAACTGCTGCCGGATGTACCTTTCAACTTCATCCAAATAATTCATAGATTTTACATGATTTATTAAGTCTAGAAAATGGGGCTACATTCTTCCATTGAATCTGCACTGGATCGCGGAGGGGTGGCCTATGTATAGAGTTTGATATTAAAAACAAATCCGAACCCAGAATGGGTGATATTATTATTATGGCAATCCAATATCATAAGGAGCCATAAAAAAGCCCCAGCGGGGCGACATCTTTATTAAACAAGCATGCAAACAATTACACCCTCATTCCGCCTGCCATTTCCCCCACTCCCCAAATTTTTGAGGAGTGGCATGGCAATTTTTTGGAGATTTAAGGCACTTGATGCGGAATCTGTTGGTCAATTACCGTTGCCTAAAGTCAAGGATCTCGGGTCGGTGCCCGGGATGAGGATATTTTTTGTTTATTTGGTGAAGGGAAATCCAATTATCATGCGTAATCCGAGTTATGATCCAAAGCGAATTCCATCCCTGAAAGGCCTGAATTGCAACTCATTATTAAAATAAGTGGTTGGTTGACATCCCGGTCGATATGATATTGAACCCCTTCAGGCATACGCGTCAACTTATTCGAATATCCCCTTCGGACAAGTAGCCTTTCTACTCTATGTTGGCATGTTTCTAACAAAGAAAGCGAGAAATTCTGTAAATACCTTGCTTGCATACGTTTGTACTTTTTTTATGCCCTGGCGCTTTTACTTCATGTCCATCCCAACGGCATAGCATGTTTATTAGCCGCATAGCAGCGGCATCTTAGAAAGCATATGCGGTTGCCGCTCTTTCTGGGCCAATGCCATGTGTCTCGCCTACTTCGAACTATATCTTGATATACCCTACACCTACAACATTTTCCTCATTCCGCACACCGATGCGGAATCTGTTAGTCAATAAAACGTTTTTCGAGTAACAGATACCGGAGCGAGGCGGACCGCCTTCGCTCCTTTGGAGCTTCGTCGGGCGAGGAAGGTTAAGGGAAAAAGGAGAAAATCGAAAGTCGCTCAGGTTTACCCTGTGGAATAGCGTAGCGTGTGTTCTACAGGGTTGAGGTTGAGACTTATTTTATGGTAAGTTTTATCAAAGCTCTACCTATTGGACTTGATGAATTTCTTTGTTATTTTATCACCATCGTTAGTTATAAACTGGATGTAATAGATCCCCTCAAGTAAACTCGCAATACGAATTTGATTAAAATCGGGCTGCACTATATCTCGTAGTAGTCGTCCTTGCTGATCATAGATAGCAACACGCCTCACTTGCTCAGCTGTTTTGTAATGCAGCTGAGCTCCATGACCGGGATTGGGATAGATAGACACATCAATTTCAGGGCTATGGATAGGAAAGTCTGTACTGACAAATAGGTCATCCATACAATTATCATTAAAGCAACCGTCAGCATCCAAACTAAACGCCCAATTGTGAAAAATTTGTAAGACTTCCAGGTTATCTACCCAGCCCACTCCGGCAATGTCTCCATTTTCTAATTCCAAAATACGTAATACATCCGTATCGTTATTGCCTCCTCCAATACTGGGATGAAGAAAATGACGGGTCCATATTGTATCCCCTTGAAGATTGTATTTGCTAACACTTCCATAGCGTCGATAAAAGCCATCTTTATCCCGCTTCATGGCAGTCCCACATGTAAAAAAGTAGTTTCCTTCTCCTTCATGCAGACCCGATAGTATACGATTCTCTCCTTGTGGAAAATACAGATGCTTTTCACCAATAGAGTCTCCTTCGCTATTTAAAAAAACTAATGAATTCACTTCAGTAGCATATCCATAGAAAACAGTAGAATCTTTTACTTCTATTGTTTGTCTCCTATATCCGATGACAATATTACCATTAGAAAGCTGAGCTGACCTCACATTGACGG
>CAZVFU010000244.1:0-2001 GCA_964626595.1 uncultured Saprospiraceae bacterium | reverse complement strand
GTCAAATTGGGTGTCTATGTTGTCATGCCGAATCATGTGCATGGGATTCTTTTTTGGGATCCTGCGGGTTCCGCTTCTGTTGAGAACCGCGAAGAACATACGGCAGACGATGTAGAGACCGGGCGCGTGTCAATGCCGCCCTGGCGGTACCCTGACTCTACTCCGGATTCCATGTTTCGGATGATGAAATTAAGACAATATACAGTCCTTTACATATTTTGGAATATTTGTATGGTAAATCATGCATTGACTTATAATATTTATTATTATGCATTATAAATCATACATCATGACGATTTCTCGACATTTTATTTATATTTGTATGATAATTCATTCAAACTACTAATTTATAGCATATAATGAATGAAATTAAAGACACAAATTGGAATGCCTTGTCAGATGAGGCCATCGTGAGACGAGTCGGCGACTTTGTCAAATGGCATCGCTTGCGTCAGAACAAATCTCAACAGTTAGTCGCGAAGGATGCCGGAATCAGTCGGTCCACCCTCAGTCTTTTAGAGCGGGGGGAGACCGTGCGTTTGGATACCCTCATTCAAGTATTACGGGTGCTGGATACCTTGCATGTTTTGGATGTCTTTACAGTCAAAGATGAAATCAGCCCTATCGCTTATGCCAAATTAAAGAAAAAGGAGCGAAAAAAGGCCTCGCCTAAATCGTCTATTTCGGATGAAAACACAGATTCGGAATGGTAGACGTAGCTGAAATCCATATTTGGGGTGAATTCGTCGGTGCTGTTCGTTGGGATCCTTCGAGGAAGTTAGGTATTTTCGAATACGCACCCTCATTTATTCAAAAAGGCTGGGATTTATCGCCTTTGAAAATGCCTATTTCTAAGGGCGCAAGAATTTACAGTTTTCCGGAGCTTCGGCTAGGCCGTGGAGAAAGCCTGGATACCTTTCACGGTCTGCCGGGTTTGTTAGCCGATTCTCTGCCGGATGCTTATGGGAATCGATTGATTGATATTTGGTTGGCAAAACAAGGAAGAGCGGAAAACAGCATGAATCCGGTGGAGAAATTGTGTTTTATCGGCCGTCGGGGAATGGGTGCATTGGAGTTTCAACCGGCAAGCATAGAAGGAGGCTCTCAGAGCCAGTTATTAGAAATCGACAGTCTGGTAAACGTAGCAAAAAAAATGCTTCAGCAAAGAGAGGGTTTCTCCACTCAGCTATCTAAGGATGAAAATAAAGCCATGATGGATATTTTAAAAATAGGTACCTCCGCCGGAGGGGCTCGCCCCAAAGCGATCATTGCTTTTCATCCAAAAACAAAGGAAGTGCGCTCCGGCCAGGGGGATGTTCCTGACGGTTTTGAGCATTGGCTCATCAAACTCGATGGTGTCAGTAAGGAGCAGTTCGGCGAGAGCAGCGGTTGGGGGAGAGTCGAGTATGCCTATTACCTCATGGCGAAAGATTGTGGGATAGAAATGATGGCGTGCCGATTATTGGAAGAAAATGGGCGAGCGCATTTCATGACTCAACGCTTCGATAGAGAAGGAAATAAAAAGCATCACATTCAGTCGCTTTGCGGACTGCAACACTACGATTTCAATGAAATGTTCGCCTACAGTTATGAGCAGCTTTTCCAGTCTATGCGCCTATTGAAACTCACCTATCCTGAAGCTGAGCAGATGTTTCGGAGGATGGTCTTTAATGTCCTGGCTACCAATTATGATGATCACACGAAAAACTTTTCCTTTATTTTAAGAAAAGATCAGCCCTGGCGTTTGGCACCGGCCTATGACCTATGCTTTTCATATGCGCCCGACAATTATTGGGTAAATAAACAAACCCTAAGTGTCAATGGAAAGCGGCTGGAAATCACTAAGGAAGATTTGTTGAAGGTCGCTCGAGCCAATAGCATCAAAAAAGGAAATGAAATTATAGATGAAGTGAATTTGGCTGTCAATAACTGGAGGGCGTATGCAGATCAGGCCGGGGTCAGAATGGATCTGGTAGAATTTATCGCAAAAAACCTAAATGC
>CAZVFU010000243.1:0-2023 GCA_964626595.1 uncultured Saprospiraceae bacterium | reverse complement strand
AGGACTTCAGCATCACTCAAGGTTACATTGAGTTCCTCCTGACCGTCGATTTTGATTTCTTTAGAGCCATAGCCCACATAAGAAAACTCAAGGGTCACGCCATCTACAACAGAGATTTGATATTCCCCATCGATGTCAGTAATTGTTCCAGTACCTGATCCCTTTACGCTCACATTGGCTCCGATCAGCGGCTCACCATCCCCCGAGCTCACGGTTCCGGTCAGCACCCGATCCTGTCCCCAGGCACTAAGGCTGAATAATAGGGACATACAAAAGATGCCCCATCTTGTAAAAATTCGGTTCATACGTTTTGGTTTTGATGATTTTTGAAATGTTTGGTGTCTACTGCAAAAAAATTACTCGTTTTAACCATGTTAACGAATGTATAACATTTTTTTAATATTAGCAAGTCTGCACTTCCGCTGTTTTATTCTCATAGTGTATAGTCCTTTGTCCTCCACACAATGAGGCTATAATATTTATGAGCCAAATATAATTTGGTATCATTTATTCGGTCTTTTTTGGTCGCTGTCCTTCCCACAACTCCGAGACTCTTGGGTTTTCGAATGAATGCAAACCTTCTGAAATAACCCATTCGCGAATATATTTGCTCAAGGCGTCAAAAAATACGCGACCATCCTCCTCATACTCATACACGTTATCATTAAAAATACCATTCTTATTGACCAGAATTGTCGCCGCTAAAAAATAGGATATTTCTGCTTCCGCATCCAGGATGTAAGATACGTCGGTAAGGGTGCCATAAGCGTACCCCACTTTATTGTAGATGCGCAGAATACTAGTGTCTTCAGCAGCGGTCAGAAAGAATTTGACGTAATCCGGGGGGAGTTCTTGATATTCCAGTCGGTGGGACTCCCGGGGCCAGCTCCCCATATGTTTTAAGAGACGTTTTCGGTCCCCCTCGGACAAGTGGAGGCGCTTATCTTCCGTCACCATCTCCGGCCATACCAAAGCCATCAAAAAATCCTGTAAATCTTCCAATCCGATTGCATTTTTTTGGCTAAAATCAAAGGCCAATGGAATAGTCTTCTCCCGTTCTCCATCGTAAAAGGCCTTCCCCTTGCGCTGCCCCGGTAGATCGTACAGTCGCTTCGTATAGGTCTCTCCGCTTTTGACCAGTCCCTGGTGATACAAAGTTTGCCCCTCAGGATCATAAAAGCGAACCGGGTTCGTGTATAAATTCTCCTGCACATTGTATTCGGGTGCACTGAGACGATGCACGATGCGCGCTTCATACCCCATTTCTCCTAGTCGACGGTTGATATAGTCCACACCCAAAAACTCATAGAGCCTATTGTAGGCCTCATTATCGGAGGCGATAAAAATTTGATGAATATATTCATCGATTGTTCGATAGCCCGAAGGCGATTCCGAATCCAAAAAAGCAGCTGTCTGGACCGGGCGACCCGCAAAAGTTTGCATGGGATTTTCTACCGTCAAGCCCTCTATGCCCAGACGATGTAATTTTTCTAGAGCGAGTGCGGCCACGACCATTTTTACGGTACTCGCCGGATAAAAATAGGCCTCGTTCACTGGCCCAAAGGTATGACGCACCAGCTTCTCTCGCTCATTTACATAGGCGAAAGCGATTTGCACTTCATGCCGATCCGTATTCATAAAGGAAAGTAGCGTAGAGTCTACGGTCTGCCGCTCATCTAAGGCCTCGAACGGATTCTCACTTTGACTATTGGCACCGAAAGATCCCAGCATTTCCAACACCAGTAGCAGCCATACAGATCGTAGGTTCATAAGACATTCATTTTTTATGGGGCGTATCCCCCGGCCAGTGATTCTATCTAAATATACTCAAAAAAAGTATGAACAGGTTGGGGCGACTCAGCTTTTTCTAGCTTGTTCGGGCCGGGGGTCGCTATGGTCGGGCGCTCGCTGTTCGCTCGGCTCCCGCGCACCTGAAAGGTTTGCGGGATCTCCCCGTCACCTGCTGCAGCCCGCGGTCTGCAGCGGTTTGGGGCCACCCTCCCAGCGCTTACGCGGGCCGGCC
>CAZVFU010000242.1:0-2031 GCA_964626595.1 uncultured Saprospiraceae bacterium | reverse complement strand
CGAACCAAGCGAAGCCGAGGTGAACCCGTTCGCCCCCCCTCAATCGAAAAGCTCCGACCTTGTAATTGTCTTAAGATGCTTAAGAAGAGATCAAAATATACAATCGCTCGAAAAAGTATCCGGTTACTGCGAGCGTTGCGTCTTGGTCAGCACCATCTTTTCGCGAATCCCGGAGTTATTCATGTAAAAACTGAGGGTGTCGGACTGAAGCTGAATCACCTCCACCTTAATTTTTAGTTTTTCCTGGGGATCAAAGGCGATAAATCGGTTATCGACCCAATATGTACCGGTATCAATTTGTCCTCCGATGTTAGAGCGGTAGGTCTTGTCGCGTTCAAAATGGAAGAACACATTATTGTTACATTGATTTCCCGATCGAGCTTCGCTAGTCCAGGAAACACAGGTCCAATCCCCGCTCAGGGTTTCGTATCGCTCGGATTCAGTGCAGCTCCAGGCCAAAATAAAACTAAAGAAGAGTACATATTTCATAGTCGTTCGATTTATGGATCAAGCAAGTTCTACAATAATTCCGACAATTCGTACTTTTAAGGAAAAAGATATGCGTACTACCTTTATCATCTTGTTTTGGATATCATTCGCAGCTGCATTGTCGGGCCAAAACAAATCAATTCCTCTCGACACACAAATAATAACTACGCACGAGATCACGGTAAGGGGCGAAGTGATCCAATACGAAGCCCAAACGGGGACCCAACCCGTTTGGAATGCAGATGGTAAGCCCGAAGCCGCTGTTCATTATACCTATTACCGCCGAACCAATGCCGGCTCTTCTGAAGATCGCCCCCTGTTGATCTCGTTCAATGGCGGCCCGGGAGCCGGCTCGGTGTGGATGCATCTGGGATATACGGGGCCCTATGTACTCAAAGTCGATGACGAAGGCTACCCTGTTCAACCCTATGGTGTGCGACCCAACGATCACAGTGTGCTCGATGTGGCTGATATCCTGTATATCAATCCCGTGGGTACGGGTTATTCCCGCGTCATTGCTGAAGAGTACAAAAGAGAGAAATATTTTGGAGTCAATGCAGATATCAATTATCTCGCTTCCTGGATTCAAACTTTTGTTACCCGCCACAATAGATGGCTATCCCCGAAGTTCCTTATTGGAGAAAGCTACGGAACCACGCGGGTGTCGGGTTTGGCACTACAATTGCAAAATGCAGAATGGATGTACCTCAATGGAGTGGTTTTGGTGTCACCTACCGGACTGGGCATTGATCGGGACGGGCCTGTAGCTGCCGCCAACCGTTTACCCTATTTCGCGGCTACCGCCTGGTATCACAAGCAATTGGAGCCTGCCCTGCAAAATCGCCCGCTCGCAGATCTACTAGAGGAAGTCGAAGCCTACACGCTAGACGAATTGCTTCCCCTCATGAGTCGCGGCGGCTTCATCAGCTCTGAAGAACGGGAGGCAGCCGCCGAACAGATGGCCCGTTATTCTGGAATTTCGGCCCGTCAATTTGTGCAAAACAACCTGGATCTGTCTTATGCTCATTTTTGGAAATCACTATTGCGCGATGAGGGCTACACAGTGGGTCGGCTAGACTCCCGATACTTGGGTATCGACCGAAAAGAAGGCGGGGATCGTCCGGACTATTATGCAGAACTGACGAGCTGGCTACATGCCTTTACCCCGCCGCTGAATCACTATTTTCGAAACATTCTTGGATTTGAGACGGATGTGAAATACAAAATGCTGGGAAATGTAGGCCCCTGGGATCGAAGTCGCGACCGCACGGGAGAGAATTTGAGACAAGCGATGGCCCAAAACCCATTTTTAAAAGTAATGGTTCAGTCCGGCTATTTCGATGGAGCGACCACCTATTTCAATGCCAAGTATACCCTTTGGCACCTCGACCCCTCCGGCCGGATGAGAGATCGCCTCCGATTTGAGGGATATGAATCCGGTCACATGATGTATTTAAGAAAGCCCGATTTACAAGAATCCAATGCCCATTTGCGTTCATTTATTAATAATGCTCTGCCCAAAGAAGGAGAGCCCGCGCAGTA
>CAZVFU010000241.1:0-2034 GCA_964626595.1 uncultured Saprospiraceae bacterium | reverse complement strand
AATTCAACCACCCCGACCGCCTCGCGGCGGCCACCCCTCCAGCGGAGGGGAATTTGAATCAGCGGTTCAGACTTGATGGCCTGCGCGCTGCCACACCCCATCACAATTGAAGTAACATTGTTTTATATCGTTCGATGTCCGAAAGCTTATTTTCAATAATACTTTTGACAATCTCCATATCCATGGTCTGGTATTCGTGAATGGCAATATTTCGAAAACCTACCATCTTCTTGAGCTCCAAGGCTAATTCATTTGGGACGATATCTGCTTTTGCGAGCAGATCGAAGATCTCTCGATAGGTGTTCACATGGCCGAGTCCTTTTTCTTTCACTACATGGGATCCCATGTCAATAGAGGCCTGGACTAATCGTTCCAGGTTTAAAATGATCGAATCCTGTTTCGTGATATTGTTCTCCAATTCTTCCGGATCGCCCGTGTATTCTTCGTGAATGCGTTTGATGCATCGTTCGATCACTGCCGCCTTAGCAATGACAATACTATCCATGCACGTACCCTCTTTTTTGAATGGCTTCGCGCAGGTCGCGGGTGCCTTCCTGAAAGTCGAGATACTCACTGATAATTCGCAATTCATATGGCTTTCGTTCAAAGTGAGGGGCGCAGTAGAGTCGCTTTCCTCCTTGCACGACTTCATTCTTCAACACAGCAGAGGCCTTCTCCATATCGATCAGATCAACGTCGCGGTTGAGCCGGGCTGCCAGCTCTTGCCTAAGCTCGTAGATTTCCATCTTGGACATGGGCTCTTGAGTTTGTATGGCGAGGTCGATATCGCTTGACTCTTGCTCTTGCCCCTTCGCGTAACTACCAAAGAGGTAGATGATGTTTACCTCGGATTGGTGCTTACGTATTACTTCTATGATTGGATCGATGGGTATTTCCTGTAGTACTTTAAAACTCATTTTGGGGTCTTATTTTTTGCTTTTACGCGGGGCCTGGTTCTTACGAGGCCGTCCCTCAGTCTGTATTAAGGTGTTGGTGAGCGTGGAAAGATAGTCTTTCCACTTTGGACCCCTACTGCACCACGGTGCTACTTTTTCACGATCCTCAATTAATTGTTTTTGAGAGGCTCCTGAAAGATACTTTTCCAACCTTTTTAGGGCTGCTATCTGCTTTTTGGAATACATCCGTTTTATAATTTGCGTTGAGTAAAGCAGGGTAAAGCAAATCAACTTTGCTCCGAAAGTTTTTTATGAAAGGCCTCGGTATCGATAACTTGCACCTTTGGGAATTCCACGTTCCGTAAAATATTAAAGTCTTTATCATGGCTGACAATAAAATCGGCATTGCTTGCGATCGCACAGTCTACGAATTTATTGTCGTCCACATCTTTCAGAAGCTGAAAACGAAAGTATTTATGGGTTAAAATGATGTTGGGAAGAAGCTCGAAACTACCCAAGGTGGTTTCACTCGCCTCTTTTCCCATATGTTCTTCAATAATTTCAGCGTATTCAGCCAGAATGTCCGTGGTCACACACAGCGCATAGTTGTTTTCTACAAGATTCTTGAATACCCAATGAAGTCTGGAGCGATCCGAAATAGATACTAGAAGGATGTTTGTATCTAAAACAACTCGGAGCATATTTAATTTCGCTTCCTAAGTTTCGTATGTAGCAACTGGTTTACCTTTTCATCGTCCCATCCTTTTTCGTCCCAGGTTCGGTTGGCAGCTTGAATGGCTTTTTCGGCAAAAAAGTTCGCCAGTAATTCTCGTAATTGCAGTAGCTCTTCTTCACTCAGTTCGAGCGAAAAGGTTTTTAGCAGTTCAAGCTGAACGTTGGTAAGCGGTTGTTGTATGTTTTGCATGACAATTTTCTTGCTTGTCTTTTTATTCTAACGATGATTTTTTACTGATAGTTTCAAGAAACCATACACAAATTAAAATAGAACGCTGTATGCCTGTCCGACCACCGGCGGACGCGGCATCTTAAATGACATTGCGCTGGGCCGCCGCTTTCATTGCATTCGCGCTACGCACCCCTCTTTCATTGTTCCTTTTTGTGGGCCAAAAACGAACCC
>CAZVFU010000240.1:0-2058 GCA_964626595.1 uncultured Saprospiraceae bacterium | reverse complement strand
CTGATATTTGACGAGATCCAATGCGGTATGGGTCGCACCGGGAAAATGTTTGCCAAAGAACACTATTCAGTTGAGCCCGATATCGTCACCCTGGCCAAGGGCCTCGGCGCCGGCGTGCCTATCGGTGCTATCCTCATCAATGAAAAAGTCAGCGACGCTATCGACTTTGGCGATCACGGCACGACCTTCGGCGGCAATCCGCTGGTCTGCGCCGCCTCTTTGGCTGCCGTAAATGAGCTGGCCCGGCCGGAATTCCTGCAGGAAGTGATGGTCAAAGGCAATGAAATTATGCAGGAAGTCAATTCCTGGACTGATATGGGCGTCAAAGAAGTGCGCGGCATCGGTCTGATGATCGGCATCGAATTCGAATTCGAAACGAAGCCCCTCGCTCTGGAAATGCTGCACCGCAAGGTACTGTCCAATGCCACGGCAGGTCATGTGCTGCGCCTGGTGCCGCCGCTGATCATCAGCCGCGATGAAATCCGCCACTTGCTGGACACCATTCGCGAATCTGTAAAAGCCATCTCATCATGAAGACATTCCAAACAGCTATAGTAGGAGCCACCGGTTTTACGGGTATTGAACTCACGCGTATTCTCAGTCAGCACCCCAGAGTGGAACTCGCCGCGCTCACCAGTGAAAGTAAAGCGGGTCAGGATTACGCGAGCTTATTTCCGCAATTTCGCGGCCTGCTGAACCAGACGCTTATTTCATACGAAGACCTCAATCCCTCCACCCTGGATATCGTGTTTTTAGCCTTGCCCCATCGCGTTTCGATGTCCTGGGTCAAGGCTCATCTCGACTGGGATATCCCCATCATCGATTTATCGGGCGATTTTAGATTGGATGATGCCGAAAGCTATAAAGAGTGGTACGATAAAACCCACGTCCTTCCCGACCGAGTTGGAGAGGCCGCCTATGGTCTGCCCGAATTACATGAGGAGGCCATCGCAAAAGCCGATCTGATTGCCAATCCCGGTTGTTTTCCCACCGCTTCCATTCTACCCCTGGCCCCGCTTATGGAAGCCGGCTGGGTCGATCCCAACATGTGTATTATCGACGCCAAAACCGGGGTCACCGGAGCCGGAGCCAAGTCCAAGCCCGTAAATCACTTCTCCTCCGTGCATGATAATTTCAAAGCTTACGGGGTGAAAACCCACAGACACAGCATTGAAATTCAGCAGCAGCTCAATCGGGTCGGAAAAACCGAATTTTCCATTCAGTTTACCCCCCATTTACTGCCTATCGATCGGGGCATTCTGAGCACCTGCTATACGCGGCCCACTCAGTCCGTCACGGATGAAAAACTCTACGACTTGTACCGCGACTTTTATCAGAATCAGCCTTTTATTCGCCTGGTGGACCAGCCGCCCAGTCTAAAACAAGTACGGAGTTCGAATTTTTGCGATATTTACCTGACCTTTGATGAGCGAACCGGGCATGTGATAAGCATGGGCGCCATCGACAATCTGGTGAAAGGTGCCGCAGGGCAGGCCGTCCACAATATGAATCTCCGTCTGGGCCTGAGCCCTACCGATGGCTTACAAATCGTTCCCTTACAACCGTAAATGACCGAATCTATGGAAATGATACAAAATATTACGAATGTGCGAGGCATCAAATGCTGGGGCTTACACTCCGGTGTAAAATCCATGCGGCGCGATTTAGGATTGATTTATTCTGAAGTCCCTGCCGCCGCCGCTGCCGTTTTCACTCAAAACGAAGTCGTAGCTGAGCCGATCAAGCTCTGTAAAGAACAAATCAAAGGCGGCCGAGCCCAGGCCATTGTGATTAATGCCGGCAATGCCAATGCCTGCACCGGCGAACAGGGTATGGAAGGCGCCAAAGCCATGGTCAAAACCACCGCTGAGGAGCTCGGCATCCCGGAGGATCTCGTACTGGTCGCTTCCACCGGACTCATTGGGAAACCATTACCGACGGAAGACATTCTTAAAGGCATCAAGGAAGGCGTCGTCAAGTTGGCCAATAAGACCAGCGCCGGTTCGTTTTTGGCCAATGCCATTCTCACCACCGACACCTTTGCCAAAGAAGGCTTTG
>CAZVFU010000239.1:0-2064 GCA_964626595.1 uncultured Saprospiraceae bacterium | reverse complement strand
GCTTTTGGCTTCCGTTTTTATAAATAACTCCAGATCCCTCATCCAATAACTACAAAAGGGCTCCTCTTCGAGAAAGACGGATCTCGGTTCCGGCGCGGTATCGGAGCTCAGCCACACGAAGTGCGTCCCCCCATACAAGACCAAGGCCGCTGCGATGATGATCCCACCAGGCAAAGCGATGCGACGACTAAAAACCAAGTAATAAAAGAGAGCATATGAAGCGTGGCTCCATAGTTCTACTTGTCAAAGCAAATTATTTTTTGTCCAGTTTATTAGTTAATTTACTGGACATTTTTGCTATATTTGAGCAAACAAAAAGACATTGAAAGTAACTGAATATATAAGAAATACGATAGACCGACTGCCAAAGGGATATGTTTTCACCTATAAGGACTTTGATATTGATGTGAATAAAAAAGAAGCAATCATAAAAGCCTTAAATCGTATGGTAAATTCAGGCAAAATCAAAAAACTATCAAAAGGAAAGTACTTCAAACCTGAAAAAACTCCTTTCGGTACTCTTCAACCTAATCAAGAACAAATAGTTAAAGACCTATTATATGAAGATGGTAAAGTCGTTGGGTACCTTACCGGTTATAGCATTTATAATAAGCTAGGATTAACAACTCAAGTTAGCAACATAATACAAATAGGAAAGAATCACACCCGTCCCAAATTTAAACGCGAACGATATACCATATCTATCATCAAACAAAAAAATGTAATTACCAAAAAAAATATCCCTCTGTTACAAATTCTAGATTCGATTAAATACGTAAAGAAAATACCCGACACTGCAATAGAGCGATCTTGTTTGAGGATTATGGAAATAATTAGAGGTTTAAGCTTAGATGAAAAGAATGAATTAATACGCCTCTCTTTAAAATACCCTCCGTCTACAAGAGCTTTATTAGGCGCAGTATTAGATGAAATACAAGGTAAATCGACAACGATTAGCTTGAAAGAGTCTCTGAATCCAATTACCAAATATGACATTCCCGGCGCAAACAAAGTATTGACTAAAGCTTATAACTGGAATATCGTATGAAACTTCATCAAGACAAAAAGCTATTTAAGCAAGCAATACAGTATACATCTGACCAATTGCAAATACCTGCCATATTTGTAGAAAAAGACTATTGGGTGACCTATGCTCTTTTTACAATATTCAATGATAAAATCGGCAGCGATACAGTCTTTAAAGGAGGAACAGCATTATCCAAATGTTACAATATCATCGAAAGGTTTTCCGAGGATATTGACCTGGTTGTTTTTAGAAGAGAGGCGGAATCTAACAATAAACTCACAAATAAAATTAGAAAAATCAGTCATGTAGTGAGCAGCGTGCTGCCAGAAATAAAGATAGCAGGTCTAACTCACAAAATGGGTATGAATCGTAAAACAGCACATTCATTCAACAAAGAATTTAAAGGGCATTATGGTCAAATAAGAGATGCTGTTATAGTGGAAGCTACCTGGCTTGGATATTTTGAGCCCCATACCCATAAAAGTGTATGCTCGTTTGTTGGTGAAATAATGATGAACAGTGGACAAAATGAAATGGCTAAAGAACAAGATTTATTACCGTTCGATGTGGTTGTTCTGGAACCAAGTAGAACGATTTGCGAAAAAATTATGAGTTTAGTTCGGTTCTCTTATGGCAAAAATCCAATTGCAGATTTAAAGAATAAAATTAGGCACATATATGACTTAGACCGACTACTATCGGTAAGGGACTTGCTTGCCTTCTTTAAATCAAAAGAATTTGACATTATGCTATTAAAAGTAGCTCAAGATGATGTGGTCAGCTTTAAAAATAACAATCAGTGGTTGAAAAATCACCCCGTTAATTCACTGATCTTTGAAAACCCTGAAAAAATTTGGAGCGAATTGAAAATTGTCTATGATAATGACTTCAAAAACTTAGTTTATGGGGTTTTCCCAAGTGAAGCGGAATTATTGAGCACTTTAATCCGAATCCAAAAAAGACTGGAATCGATTGATTGGAAGGTCAAATTGGAAACCAAATAAAGAGTACCCCCAAAAGTAATGTTTAGACGTTTA
>CAZVFU010000238.1:0-2068 GCA_964626595.1 uncultured Saprospiraceae bacterium | reverse complement strand
TGAGCTTGTGAGCTTGTGTAAAATTTCTCATAATAGCAATATTTAGAGATTATAAAATGTAATGACAATTCTAAGATATATGAAATATAAATGAATTGCAAAATTTTTATTGACTTATTTGCAGTTTTATAAAAATTTAATGCAAAATAATATTTTGTTGTTGATACATTCATATAATACAGGATTCGATTTTTTTTGCTATTCGGGTATGAGGCAAGAGTAGGTTCAGGCTGAATTTTATTCGTCAAATCGGTCCGGAGATTCCCGTAAGGGATAGGAGCGGGAGGCAGGGGCGCAGGTGGCGAGCAGCCGTAGAGCGAGTAGGCGACCGAAGGAAGCCCCACGGAGCCGAACGGATGCCGCCAGATGGGACCCTGACTACGAGCGGATAGCCCGACCCTCGAGGTCCGCTGACCGGCGGACCTCGGGGGATACGGCCAAAAAATTATGAATCGGGAAAGGACAGGGAGGCAATAATACCTGTACCAAATATGAGGGGAAGACCGCCAAAGGCCCAATAGACGGTGTAGTAGCCAGCTTCTCCAAAGTAAATATAGCAGCCGACACCCCATAAAAGGCCAACACCCGTGCTCACTGCGGCACCAACGCGGGAAACGCGAGACCAGTGAAAGCCGGCGAGAATGGCAAAGCTAAGGGCATAAATGGGGATATTGGCCAGAATGAGTTTTTGGAGGATGGAGTCTACTAAAATCTCGGACAGTAGCCAGGACAATGCGGCTGTGATCAGTAAAATGATCCGATTTGGAAGGATGGCTCGATTGGTAATGCGAGGCCACTCAGAGCGAATCATAGCGGTCATCGCCGTCCATAAGCCCGACAAAGTTGTACCGGCCAAAGCAAAGAAAAGACCGTAGCCCCAGCCACGAAGGCCGTTAGGTAACTGATACTGAACAATGTGGGGAATGCTCCATTCGGCTTGATCTAATTCGACACCGGTCGTGCGCAAATAGGCGGCAGCTAATACCATCACACCATAGAGTACAAATACGATAACTGCAGCTAAAATCACCGCCGTTACAGCAGTACGGCCGGTTCGCGCTGACAGAATGCGCTGCCCATACCAGGGGGATGCGATATACGTAAAGGTGGTGAGCAAAATAATAGAAGCTGCGTAGGAGGTTGGCAGGGCTTCGGTTTCGTAAGGCGTGTCGATGAGACGTACCGACTGGGGATCATGGTAGGTGAAGTACAGTAAAATTGGGATGAAAATCAAAGTTGCTACAAAACTGATCCCATCAACGCGGATCACGGACAACAGGCCGGACCGAATGCATAGCAATAAGATGAGCAGGGTCAGGGGCAGACTGAGCATAGGGCCGGGCCAGCTGGGGAACAAGGGGGCGAAAATGACAAATAAAGACTTAATATAAGTTGCAGCAAATCCAAGCATCGCCAACCACAGTGATATCGCTGCAAATGTCCCGAGAGCTGATCCATACTTTTGGTGAAAGAAGTCTGATACGGACAAGCCCTTCATCTTTTGCCAGGGCCTGGCCGCCGCAAGAGAGTAAAAAAGTAAGCCGACGAGAAAGGCCAGGGGTAATAGGAGCGCTTTCTTTCCGGCGACATAGCCCATGGAAGAAAACCCGAGTAGTGTGCTCATATTGAGTTCGGCCATCACGAGGGTAGCGGTCAGCGCAGCCAGTCCCGTGGCCTTATTCCCGAGCAAGAACCCATCATTGGATGAGCTGGACTGAGTGCGCCAAAAGGCGACAAGGACCAATAGGCCGATATATCCGAAAAAAGTGATTAAATCTAACATAGACTGAGCTTCTCAGAGATTACCAATCACTCTGCAATTCGTTCCAGGCCTCTTGAGCTGTAGGTACGGGTAGACGGCATACCTTTTCCTTGCATACGTAGATCAGGGTAATACCATCTTGTTTTTTGTCTTGCAAGAGGGGAAGATTCCCTTCCTCTTCCCCTCCCAATAGAAAGGCATTTGGTGTGAAGTATTTTAACCAATCGGTGCGCAAACTGTCGGCCTCGGGCCCCACGATGGCCACCTCAAAGAAGTCATGCGTCATGAGAGCATATAATCGATACC
>CAZVFU010000237.1:0-2083 GCA_964626595.1 uncultured Saprospiraceae bacterium | reverse complement strand
TCTTCTTCGCGTCCCGACCAGAGGTTGCATCCGGAAAATCGGACGAATATGGCCGGTCGGCCGGAATGATAGCCCTCGCCTTGGAGGGTATAGTATATTTCTTTTACTTTGTACAACGGTTCTTTATTTGGCCGCAAAGGTATGAAAATCACGCCTTTTTCGTTAGCATATTATGGAATTACAAAATCAAGGTCTTCCCTATCTCCCTGAAGAGTCTCCGCCTGGTGATATCGTGGTGTATCTGGCGCTGAGTAAATCTGAAGAGGGGTTTTTGGTTTCGGGCCGGTTTTTATGTCTGAATTACAGCGACAAAGCGTATACGGTGCAGGTCGCTGAAACCGGTCAACAGTCCCCCCTCAAAAAAGGGCAAGGACTCTTTTTAGGGGCTTATTCTGCTGCAGAACTGCAGAATCAACCTCAGCTTGAGTTGCTTTTTCAGGCTGGCCATGATCGTGAAAACCCTGACGCTATTCCCATAAAAATTCAGCGCAAGAGTTTGATCAAAGACCACTTCTACTATGCCGCCGCGAACGTATACCTTTATCCACTGGCGGCCTATGCACCCGGGAAAAAGGTCGATAAGGAGGACCTGCGTCGATATGCCACACAACTTAAACGATCGGTAGATCAATCCCCTGAGAAAATCCAGATCCACGATGTACGGGCGCGGGCTGAATTCAATAAGAAGTTGGATTTGCATGCGCGGGCTATTCTCGATGACGAGCAAGACTATCGGGGCGATGAAATTTTTGCCGTGCAACTCGATGTTTTTGAGCGCTATATGGATCGTGCCATTCGACTCGGCGTGGAGCGGGTGGAGATCATTCACGGCATTGGTTCGGGACGGCTTCGGGATGAATTGAAGCGTCGATTGAATCAATATAAAGAAGTCAAGTCCTTTGACAACGGCTATACGGCTGACCACAAATTTGGAGCTACCGTCGTTTATTTTTCGTAGACCAGAAGAATCAAATCCCGTCTCTTTGCGATAGGGATAGTAAGGGCGCGACCGAAGGAAGCGGTGCCGAGGGACGACTGCGTCGTCCTCGAGCACGGAACCCCTGCATAGCCCGACCCACGAGAGCCGCCGTTAGGCGGATCCTCGAGGGGATCGCCCAAATCAAAATAAAATTAAATTTTCGGTAAAATATGCGGCGACTCCTGAGCCAGCTGGAACAGACTCTCACCTTGCCAATCATAGAGCTCAGACGACACTTGCTCCTGAAAGGGCGGCCCGGAACGAATCCAGGCGCATTTCATCTGGAGTGCCCGGCCGAAGCGCATATCGGAGGCGGTATCGCCCACCATAAGAGAGCTCAAGAAGTCGATATCCGGGAAATCACGTAGTGCCCATTGCCCCATGGTGGGATTAGGTTTTCGCGCATTCGGTTGGGCGTCCGCCAAGTCATAAGCGACATAAACGGCCTGGATATGGATGCCATGATCCGACAGGCTTTGTAGCATATAGGCATGAATCTGCTCGACGTCTTTTCGAGTCATCAGTCCTTTCGCTACGCCTTGCTGGTTGGTAACGATAAATAGGTAATCGAAACGAGGCTGAAGCAGTCGGAGGGCCTGGGTAACCTGAGGTAAAAAGGTGAATTCAGATATGGACTGTATATAACCCTGAAACTTTCGGACATTGAGCACGCCATCGCGATCTAGAAACAGAGCCGACTTTTTTTCAGGCATCGGGGAAAAGTTCTCGTTCTACAGCCTGACAAAATAAGTGACCCAGCAGCATATGCATTTCCTGAATTCGGGCGGTTCGTTCATGGGGGATGCGCAGGCAGACATCGCATAGATCCTTCAATGCGCCTCCGGATGCTCCGGTCAGACCAATGACCTGGACGCCTTGCTCCTTGGCTGCTTTGGCTGCTTGAATGATATTCGGGCTCTGGCCTGAGGTGCTCATAGCTATGAGCATATCTCCTTTTTGCATAAAGGCCTGGACACCTCGCTCGTAAATTTTATCATAGCCAAAATCGTTGGCGACGGCTGTCAGGTAAGAGGAGTTGACATGAAGGGCTTCAGCAAATAGCGGTGGGCGATTGCGCTCGAAGCGACCGGATAGTTCGGCAGC
>CAZVFU010000236.1:0-2099 GCA_964626595.1 uncultured Saprospiraceae bacterium | reverse complement strand
CCACAAAGGTACTCCTCATTCATTAACCAACTGAGCTTCGCGAGAGTGAAGTCGGGTGTCAGATAGGCATAAGAAACGTCATTGGGTTTTTGATCTAAATTCTACAAGAAAAAATACCGAATAGGCAGAAACAGGTATGGACATTAATTTTCAAAATTTAAAAAATTCCATCCCAAGAAAAACTGAATCAAAATAAGTTACCTAATCAAAGTTATCGTTCCCGTTTCTACCTTATTTTCAACCTCTCTGCCATTGTACAGCTCCATTTGAATCCGGTACACATAGGTTCCGATCCGCGCATCGCCCCCATCCCAAATATGATACGGGTCTCGTGATCGATACAACATTGATCCCCAGCGATCATAAATTTCAGCCTGGAAGTCAAAAACCGAACAATTCAAACTGATGGAAAAGATATCGTTCACCCCATCGCTATTCGGACTAAACACATTCGGAAGCGCATATTGGCAATCTTCACATTCAAAAACCGTCACTTCTTTTGGATAGAAAGTAATCTCAGGACAAAACATATCCTCCAAAGCCAAAGCCTGATTATATCCGCCAGAAAAACGACTCTTCATTCCAAGCTCCAGCCTTAATCGGGGGGCTTTCTCAACTATGATTTGCTCCCCTTCGCAAAGGGTATCGCGAAGCTGATACGAGTAACAAGACTGATCACCTCGAACTTGAACCGCTATGGAATCTAACCATGAACTACATGTCTCATGTCTTACGAACACCTTATAATTTCCCGGACAAACTTGCCCCCATTCACTTTCAATGAAATGGCCCTCTTGCAAAAAGGGTTCCAGTGATAAGGATTCATTAACACAAAACTGCAATCTATCTAATTCTAAACCCGATATGCAATCGTGACAATCCCTGACCGTAAGATCAAATGAGTCAACCGTATCGCAACGAGATGAAGAAAGGACAATCGAATAAACTCCGCTTTCTGAAATTACGGTATCCTTCGATACCTTTCCCCCTTCCAATGTAAGCTCAAAAGGCTTATATGACGACACATTGAATTGCTCTCCGGGACATAGGGTAAGGTTCTCGAACATGGGGCTGCATGAAGCACAGGCTCTAACCTCAATCCCAACCAGGGCAATGGTATCGCAATATTCAGATCTGAAAATCCCCAAATAACTCGTATCCTTCGTCGGGCGAAAAATATCGTCTTTACGGTATACTCTATTCCCGATCACAAGCTCTGTATCGTCTGTTAGCAAGGTTTCCATCGAAATGGTATCCAAAATACAGATGTCGAGATCTGAGGGAACTGAAAAGCAATCTTCACAGGGTTCTGGGGTTATCTTTATCGTATCCGCGACCCCACATTCCGGCAAGAAAACTTCCAACTCTACCACTTCATTAGGCATAGTAAATGAGTTGACGGTGCCAGCCGAACCCAGCAGACGCACACGAAAATTCATGTCATAAGGATCCTGCCATCGATATGTTCGTCCGGGACAAAACGAAATATCAGAAAAATCAATATCATTCTCAGAAATGATCTTCACATCATCCAGGGACAATTCGTTTCCTCTTGCCCGGTAATGGGCAGAATCGACTCGCATGGAATCCGGGTGCTTGAAATTTCCTAAACAAATAAACTCCTCCCCTCCCTTAGCTTCATAACAGCCTGTAATAGGTACAAAAACACCTAAATCACTTATAATCCCACCCGTCCAGTTAAACTGGGCCGGCAATTCTATCCATTGCTTATCATCATCTAAAGATTGCGTAACCAAAGTATCAGAAAAGTAGATAGAATAGTCCTCAGAATAATAATACCGACCTCCAAAGTCATGAATCCAAAACGAAATATATACGACTTCGCCGGGATCCAAAGGACGAACTAATTGATTACGCAAGTATGTGCGAGGCTGGTCTGTGGTGTTTCGTCGGAAAGTAGAAATTCTCGCATTTCCCGGCGAATTATTTCGAGAAGGGAAATTAAAATAAATCCAATGCCCACATTTATTAAAATAGCTGGTTTCACCAAAAAGTAAGGACCAATTTCTAACATATCCGTTAAAGTGGTTTTCTGCTGTTGGGCATTGATCGTATTCATCAAAGTCTCCGTTGGGTAC
>CAZVFU010000235.1:0-2106 GCA_964626595.1 uncultured Saprospiraceae bacterium | reverse complement strand
CGCTATCGCAATGAAACATAGGTCAACTCCTCATGCAGTCCTGAAAAATAATAAGCATTACCGTGAAAAGCAGCGGTCAGGTCTCAGAAGCTAAATACTGGATTTTATTCCTTCATGAATGTATATTGAGCCCCTCCTTGATTCAAAATCATCGTTTGCTCTGAGGGATCAAATTCTAAAACAACTCCCGCCTGCTCAAATTTAAACTTATCCTTTTCAGTGGCTTCGAGCGGAAATGAAGGTTGCCCTGTTGCTTGTCCAATCAGGGTTTTGTTCTCCTTAGTGATGGTGATTTTTAATGGAATTTCTTTGGATGCATAAACACCCACATATTTTTCGAGCTCTTCATTGCTTACGTCGTATGTGGTAAATGTTGGAAGATCATAGGGCCGATCAAAAACGGCACTCAATACTGCAATAGCAATATTGTTGTTTATAAAGTTTGACCCGTTTGAAGTTAATGCGAAGGAGATATTTCCATCTTCAAAAAAGGCAAAAGAGGAGCTAAAACCGTCAATGCCTCCGTTATGTCCATAGCTGGCCCTATCATAGAATGGAATTTGGAACAGACCATATCCAAAATTGTCCTTTATCGTTTTCATAAGTTCTAGACTTTCTGGCTTTAAGAGTTTGCCCGTAAATAAGGCATCACCAAACTTCGTCAAGTCAATAGGCGTAGAAATAATTCCTCCCGCCCCGAGCGGAATTGAAGTATCTGTTTCATCTTGGAGATTCCAACTTCCGGCAAATTTGTATGACTTACATTCGTTATTGTCAGTATTGATTTGACCACCAAAAAATGTATGTTCTAATCCGATGGGATCGACAATTTTCTGTTGCAGTATTTCAGCATAGGGTTGACCCCATACCCTTTCCAGAATGTAACTTAAAAGCACAAAGTTTGAGTTACTATATTCCGCCCGGCTATTGGGTTCAAAATCGCTGCCCGCCTTTGAAATGATCTCTAACATTTCTTTTTCAGATTTGGCTTGGGTATTCCATTCCAAATAACTCAAATCATTGGTAAAGTTGTGGATTCCGCTTCTATGATTGAGTAGATATTTGATCTTTATTTTCTCAGCGTTTTCGATCGATGGAAAATACTTATCAATGGTTTGGTTTAGGTCCAGTTTGTTTTCTTCCACTGCCATTAAAACTAAGACAGCAGTAAACGTTTTTGATATGGATCCAATTCTGTATTTTGAATCTTCATTCGCTTTCTTATTGTTTTCAATATCACAATAACCGACAGATTTTGAATAAATGATTCTCCCGTCTTTTGAAACCGCGACACTCCCCATAAACTTATTATTGGCCTCAAGCGCCTCAAAATAACTATCTAATTTCGCCTTATCGAATGGCTGAGCCCATCCTATTTGACCTAAGAAAAAAAGTAAGAAAGCGAGGGCGAGCATTTTTCTCATTAGAGTTTGATTTTTCATTATTCATCCGTTTTTTAAAAAGAAATTTAAGTCCGGTTAGATATTTCTAACCATGGGAAAGATACGAAGGATTCAGAGTAAGAAAGCATATTCTGATCTGAAATCGTTTAATAGCAGGTAGTGCCCTGTTTCAGATATGATTTGCCGTTTTTGTGCTGCGATTGAGGTCACTTGGGTTCATGGAGCAGAAAGGGAAATAACAAAAAGTCATAGGTTTACAGCATCATAGACCTCAGGTGGCCTATCTGGATTTAAAGGGGAGTATATCCCTCTCCTACGGACTAGTGTTATTACCACTAAATAGGTATAGAAAAGTCGCCGTAGATTTTTGTGCAGATCAAGGCGCGATGAAGGAGCATAGCCATGGCTCTGTGACTGAAGAGCAACGAAGATAGATCAAGACTTGGTCTTTAACGAATTTAGTGGTAATGACACTGTCAATGTGGAGCCATCCGCCATCGCGCCAGCTGGATGGCGGAGACCGAGTCCGCGTCCCAAAGCTTTTGGGCGCTGACAAAGGGCCGAGTAAAGCCCAGGAGTCACGCTAAAAGTGTGACAAAGGGAACCACTGAACGAGTGGCGAAACGTAGCGCCGACGCCCGCAGGGCGCGCAGGCCCCTAAAAAGGAATTCTTTAGATTAGAGATAAACTACAGAGATCTGAA
>CAZVFU010000234.1:0-2106 GCA_964626595.1 uncultured Saprospiraceae bacterium | reverse complement strand
GTTCTCCCTCAAAAACCACCCCGGCCTTCCCGCCTGCAAAAGCCGTTTGCACCAGGGTATTCACATCTGATATAGCGAGTCCATACTGAGCCATTTTTTGGCGTTGATAGCGCACGGTCATTTGCGGAAGTCCATCCGTAGCCTCCACTTTATAATCCGCAACCCCGTCAATTTGAGAGATAATCTGGCCCATCTCCTCCGCTTTGTTTGCTAGTATTTCCAGGTCCTCCCCAAATAATTTAACAGCAATATCCTCTCGTACGCCCGTGAGTAGCTCATTAAACCGCATTTCAATGGGCTGCGTAAATTCATAATTAATGCCCGGCACCACGCTTATCGCTTTTTTCATTTTCTCGATGAGCTCTTCCTTTGAATCGGCTGAAACCCATTCGCTGCGCGGCTTTAGCTTGACAATACAATCGCCTACATCCATTGGCATGGGGTCTGTGGGTACTTCAGCCACCCCAAAACGGGTCATCGCATGTTTCACTTCGGGAAACTGATCCAACAAAATCCCCTCGATCTTCGAAGCACTTTCGATAGATTCAGACAGGGAGCTACCGGGTTTCAATATAATGTGAAAAGCCAGATCCCCTTCATCTAATTGTGGGATAAATTCGCCCCCCATTCGAGTAAATGCAAAAATCGAGACCCCAAGTAGCGTCAAAGCAAGCAATACAATAGCTTTCCCTCGTTTCAAGCCCTTATTCAATATCGCATCGTATCGGTTTTCTAATCCCTTTACTAAGCGATCTCCCCAGCTTTGCTTTTGCTTTGGCTTTACCCGTAAAAACCAGGCCGACATCATGGGCACATACGTGAGGCATAAAATCATAACGCCAATCATAGCGAACATAAAGGTGAGCGCCATGGGCTGAAACATCTTTCCTTCCACGCCCTCCAATGCCAAAATGGGAATGAAAACAATTAAAATGATAAGTTGACCAAAGAAGGCCGCATTCATCATTTTACTGGAGGCGGAAAAGGCGGTGTCATCACGCACCCCAGGAGTGATTTTTTTGCCTTTAAGTACTTTTTCATTGAGCATAAAAACCGTCCCTTCAACTATGATTACCGCTCCATCAACGATAATCCCGAAATCGATGGCACCCAGACTCATCAAGTTTGCCCACACATCGAAAATATACATCATGATAAAAGCAAACAGAAGAGACAGGGGAATGGTAGAGGCCACAATGAGACCACCTCTCCAGTTACCCAGCAAAAAAACCAAAACAAAAATAACGATCAGAGCCCCGAGAATGAGATTTTCTGCAATAGTATAGGTCGTCCTACTGATGAGTTCGCTTCGATCCATAAAAGGCACAATGGTGACCCCTTCGGGAAGAGAGCTCTGAATATCAGCTACCCTCTCTTTGACAGCCGCGATGACATCATTCGAATTTGCCCCTTTTAGCATCAAGATCATTCCTCCCACAGCTTCTCCCAGGCCATCTTTGGTGAATGCACCGTAGCGAACCGCCGTTCCATATTGTACCTTCGCTACATCACCGATCGTCACAGGCATCCCGTTTTCGTGACTGATTACAACGGCTTCGATGTCTTCCAGCGTTCGTGTGAGACCCTCAGCTCGTATGAAATTAGCATAGTGGTTCTTCTCAATATAGGCGCCCCCTGTATTCTGATTGTTTTTCTCCAGGGCAGTAAACACATCTGCTATGGTCAGGCCCATCGCTTGAATTTCTTCCGGGTCGACTGCGACCTCATATTGTTTAATCTTTCCTCCAAAAGCATTCACTTCCACTACACCGGGCACCATAGCCATTTGTCTACGCACAATCCAGTCCTGGATACTTCGTAAATCCGTACTGGAATACTGTCCGGCATAGGCGGAGTCTACCTGCAAAGTGTACTGATAGATTTCTCCTAAGCCCGTGGATATCGGACCCATAAAAGGTTCGCCAAATCCCATAGGGATTTCTTCCTTGACTTCAGTCAATTTCTCAGATACCAATTGGCGGGACAGATACGTCCCCATATCATCCTCAAATACGATGGTGACTACAGAAAGCCCAAATCGGGAGATAGATCGAATCTCGACGACGCCCGGCAAATTGGCCATAGATAATTCGACTGGGTAAGTAA
>CAZVFU010000233.1:0-2161 GCA_964626595.1 uncultured Saprospiraceae bacterium | reverse complement strand
CCATGACGAAAACAAAAAAAGCAAGGAAACAAAAAGAATACATTTGTTCATAGTGCAAGTATTTAAGTGGTAAAAAAATTATGAAATTAACGACCTTGATTAATTCTAAATTTTGAACTAGTATGGCTCAATGGTCAGGGTATGGTCATTATTAATTGACAACTCATAAAATGAATTCCTTTTCAACCATTCAGTCCCATAGAGTACTCTAGTGTCATTACCACTAAATCCGTTATAGACCAAGTCTTGATCTTTTTGCTCATATCTTCGTTGCTTCTCAGTCGCTTAGCTAGGGCTAGGCTCCTTCGTCGCGCCTTGATCTGAACAAAAATCTACTGCGACTTTTCCATACTTATTTAGTGGTAATGACACTAGCAGATGTCCATGGTATTGGGTTTCTACTCTGGATTCGTGAAGGTATGCAACCCCAGCCAAAACCCATTCCTCGGGTTCAGCCACCCCACCACGCCTGATTCCCTCACCCCATTGATTGATGTATTGTAACCATCAGGAACTGAGAGAGCCTTCCCCCATCGATACGCGGGTTATTTGATAAAGATGTATATTTAACTAAAATATGTTCGAGGGAATGCCGGAAGGAGCTACAGGCAATCTGAAACAAACCAACGATGTCTAAAATTTTACGAAAACTTCGATGGCGTGGGATGAAGCAACATCAGACAAAACAGTATACCGCATACGCATTAGGCGAAATTATTTTAGTGGTCCTCGGGATCCTCATTGCACTGGAGGTGAACAATTGGAATGACCGTCGAAAATATGCTGCAGAAGCGATGGTATTCATTGAGGACCTGCAGGCAGATCTCCAAAGGGATACAGCCATTTTTGGCAGAGAAATCCGCAAAATCGAAAAACTCATAGACTATCAAAAGTGGGGCCTTCAAACCGAGGATTTTTCAGAAATACCCGTGGATTATATTCAGGGTCTGTTCATAACCCAATACCACAATCTCAAAGTAAATAACAACACTTTTCAACGATTGAAAAACGCCGAGGTGTTCACCCTGAGGCAGTATCAGGGTTTATTTCAGCAGGTGAATACCTATTACACCTTCCATCAGGAATACCTGGATAACTTTAACGACTGGGAAACCGAAATGCATCGCGACAGTTACCAGTTTTGGGTGGAACAGGGCCAGTACGAAATTGATTTTGGGGAGCGGTTGCAGGATACGATATCCATTCAGCAAGACCCGGCGGAGCGAAAACAACAAATGGTTCAGCGCCTACAATCGGTAGAGGGGCGCAACTATCTGAAGGCCGGATTGATGCGAGAGAAGACGATGAAAGCCATATATCAGCGCGTGTATCAAAAGGCAATAGACATTTTAGGACAAATCGAAGCCGAGCTGCGGGAGGAATGAAAGCCTAAATAGCAAGCCCACTATTGTGGCTCCATCGAGCCTGGACACAAGCTTTCATTCCTTGTAAACAGCGCATAAGAGTCATCAGATACACACATACTCATTTGATTAGGTATTTGGGCGTGTCCCCGCACGGCCATACGGATCCTTATAGTCGCCCTAAGATATCGTGAGCGGGCTATGGCTATCTTAATGGGAGCCATCCGTGCGGGGTCGGGTCATCCGCTTGTAGGGCGCTGGCAGCCACGGGCCGGTCTATGGCGGCGTGGGGTTTCCGTTCGGTCACCTCCGCGCCAAAGTCCGGCCAGCGTGCCCTTCGTCCCGGCTCACGAGCCGGGATGCCATGCGCCCTATCGCTTCTACCCCTCACGCAGGGGAATGAACGAGATGCCCAGTTGCGTCGGCTGGCTGAAAGGGTCTGAATGAGGGGGGATAGGATGAGAAGATGAAAGTTTTATGAGCACTAAATTGGTATAGAAAAGTCGAACTAGATTTTCCACGCTTGCCCCATCAGAAAGCCGACAAATATTCACGAAGGATTATTATATTGTTGGCTAACAATAGTTGGACTACGCCTTAACCCTCGAACTTGAGCGTTCTCACTAAAAAACTTCGAATGAATCAAAGATCCAGCGTTTAAGTTGAAAATTGATTTGGTAGAATAAAGCGTAGCGTAACCCTCGAAATTCTTCAAAGCCTATATGAATAAGAGGGTAATACGGGACTTCATTTATTACAAGATGAAAAGTAGATAACAGTCCATAACAGATATGCTT
>CAZVFU010000232.1:0-2169 GCA_964626595.1 uncultured Saprospiraceae bacterium | reverse complement strand
AAGTCAATTTTTTGAGACCTTCCAGGAATAATTCTCCGGGCAACTCAGGCATGCATAGTCGTTGAGCAGAATTATTGAGTCGATAAACATGCTCTTCCGGACGAAACAACATTGGCTGACCATCGGAAGTGATGGAGGCTTTCATCCCTTCAAAAATAGATTGGCCATAGTGAAGGGCCATAGTAGCTGGATGCAATTCAATATGATCAAAAGGTAAAATTTGGGCATTTTTCCATTCCCCATCGATGTAATCCACTACAAACATGTGATCTGTAAAAACATTCCCGAAAGGGATGTTATTGAAATCCAAATCATCTAATCTACTATTGTTATTTTCGATAATTTTTATGTTGTATCCCATGCTCAGCTTTTTTTCAAATATACGAAAATTCTGTTTTTTACTTACCTTTACTTTTGGTCTAAATGATATTAAAAGCGCCTGTAATGTATAACAAACAAAGCTTTTCCAAGCCTTTCACAGTGCCCTTGCGAGGGATCACAAATACCGCTATGGAGTTAAGCGGTTCACCTCAGGCTCAGATTGTTATTTTTTTACAAAAAGAGGATGATACTCCGGAAAACAAGGTATTTATTGAGAAATTTATAAAAGCTATTCCTTTTCGAAATGACGAAACGGAAATTGCGCTGTCTTATGTTGATCATCCCCCTTCATGGAAGCAGATTCAAAGTGCTTTTCCACAATTCTATTTATTATTATGTATAGGGTTTCCCTTTTCAGAACTCCAACTTCAATTCCCTTCATCTCCTTACCTACTTTTCAAGTTCAAATCTCACTTTTTGATGCAAGTTCCGACCCTAGACGTGTGGAAAGAGAATAAAAAGGCAAAAATGCAGATTTGGAATGAGCTTAAATCCATTCCTCTCTTACCGAAATCATAAAAATATATGTCGAGACTCGTATTTGGAACTAGTAATCCCAATAAGTTAAAAGAACTGCGCGCTCTGACGCCACCTTCTATCGAACTTGTAAGTATGCTTGATTTGGGAATTTCCGACGAACTACCTGAAACGCAGGATACCATTCCCGGCAATGCCCTTCAGAAAGTAGAGGCACTTTACGAAAAAGTAAAAATGAACGCATTTGCTGAGGACACCGGGTTAGAGGTCGATGCTCTTTATGGGGCTCCGGGCGTGTATACTGCTCGTTATGCCGGTCCGGAAAAAAGTGCTGAAGCCAACATGCACTTATTACTTCAAAATTTGAAGGATATTGAAAATCGCAGTGCACAGTTTCGAACCGTAATAGGTATGATTTGGGAAGGGGAAAAGTTCACTTTTGAGGGAATCGTCCGAGGAGAAATCGCAAAGGAAAAATCGGGTGACGGAGGATTTGGTTACGATCCTATATTTATTCCCGAAGGATATGATCAGACCTTCGCTCAGCTCGATTCATCGATAAAAAATGAGATCAGCCACCGAGGCCGAGCGGTTCGGAAAATGTTAGCCTTTTTGGAAGAAAAGGCATAAAAAAAGGCCTCGCCTAAGCGAAGCCTTTTTATAACAGAAGTGAGCGTCATTCTTATGATTCAGCGTCTTCCACTTTTCCGCGTATAGTTAAACGCGTTTTGGGTGGATTTGTATTCGCTGTAATCGTAATCGTTTTATTCTGATTACCAACGGAACGTCCATCAAATACAACTGGGATTTCACCTCCTTCTCCGGGTGCAATGGGTTCCTTGGGCCAATCGGGAACTGTACATCCACAAGATGCTTTTGCATTGGTGATAATTAAAGGTTCGCTACCCGTATTGGTAAATGTATAGGAGTGATTAACCTTCTCTCCCTTACTAATGGATCCAAAATCAAAGCTGGACTCATCAAAAGTAATTGTGGTAGAAGGCGTATTATCATCTGTAAGAGATTGCTCATCTTTTTGGACCTGCTTCATGGCTGCGTCCTCTTGACGAGTAGTCAATTCAGATGCATTTTCTTCTTGATTTTCTACAGCAGCTTCTTCTGAATTGCTGTTTGCTTCTGAGGAGTCCGAGCATGCTACGAAAAATAAGCTACTAAGAGCGATAAGGCTCACACTTAGCAATTTGATTGTAGATTTCATGTGATTATGTGTTTTGTTATAAAATGTACGCGAATTTACGCAATTACTAACGTCTATCAAATAAATATAATATGTGATAGTTCAATTAATTT
>CAZVFU010000231.1:0-2185 GCA_964626595.1 uncultured Saprospiraceae bacterium | reverse complement strand
ATTAAATGCTGAATAAAAACAAATGGATTGTGGCAGTAATTCGATTTCAAGAGGCTTCGTATCAATTCAGTGGTTGGTGGGAGGTTAGAAGGCGACCGAAGGACGCAAATTCAAACCACCTTTGGTTTTTATAAGCCAGGTAGCAGCAATCATAGGGAAATCACTTTCTATATTAGATAAAAAACGCAAATTTTAAATTATGATAGAAGTAGAAATTAAAAATAAAGAAAAGTACTTAAAGGAGAATTACCCTTTTGAAGATATTCCAAAACTAGCAGAGAAAAAACGATGTATTCATTGTGACAACATTTTCATTGTTGGCGACTACAAAGTTCTCAAAGGCAAGAACAATCAAGAATTTATTTGTTGCCCATATGCTCCTGAATGTAATGGAACACTGATTGATTGGATTCCAGCATAAGAGGGCAATTAGAATGGAAATCTTATAGTGTTATTGAACCGAAAAATTCTTGAGACAGAACATCTCAGACACTCTTCTTATTTATTCTAGGAACTTTATAAAAGTAATTGGCTGCATCCCGCCTATAAGCAGCCCTCATCCGACCTTTAGACGTCAGTCCTTCCCCTACTCAGTCCCTAAGATAGGAGTTCTCGCGGAGAGGCGCAATCCATTTTCTATATCCATCGTATCTTTCCCAGAGTCCGAGATCCAGGCCGCCAGCACTGAAATCGCCAATAAAGCACTACTTGCACATCGCGTTGAGCAATTTTGACGCTTTTTGCTAAATAGCTTGTGCGAATTCGTATCTTTGTACGAAGAATCCTGCTCACGATGAGAACACTATATCAGAAATTTGAAACGCTCTTAGACCGTACACCTACTGATTTTAAGCGCTACTTGTACGAGAGGGTCTCATGGGATAGTCGTATGATTGGTGTTATGGGGCCTCGCGGAGTAGGTAAAACGACCCTGATTTTACAGTATATTAAGGAAAATTTAGACAGCAAAAGAGCTCTGTATGTTTCCGCAGACGATATGTACTTTAGCGAAAACAGACTTTTTGATCTGGCAGATCATTTCTATAAAAATGGTGGGGAGCACCTGTTTATTGATGAAATCCATAAGTACAGGGAATGGTCTCGAGAGCTAAAAAATATGTATGATTCGTTTCCTACCTTACAAATTGTTTTTACAGGTTCTTCTGTACTTGACATCCTTAAAGGTTCGGCTGATTTAAGTCGTAGAGCCATTATTTATACACTCCAGGGATTATCATTTCGCGAATATTTGAATTTTTATCATGATTCCGATACGAATGCTTACTCTTTAGAGCAAATTATGAATCATGAAGCTAGATTGAAGGATATTGAACACCCATTACCGCTATTTCGTGATTATTTAGAACGAGGATACTATCCGGTTGGAATAGAAAATGAAATGACTTTGCGCTTAGGGCAAATGATTGTCCAAACTCTGGAGTCAGATATTCCGCAATACGCAAACCTCAGTGTGGGAACGAGTCAAAAGCTGAAACGATTACTTTCTATAATTGCTGAAAGCGTTCCGTTTAAACCCAATTTTTCGAAAATTGCTAAGATGATTCAGGTAAGTCGTAATTCTTTAGACGATTATTTTTCATTTATGGAAAAGGCGGGACTTATTGCACAATTACGAGACGAAACCGGCGGAATTCGCGGGTTAGGGAAAGTGCAAAAGGTGTATCTAGATAATACAAATATCATTTTTAATCTGGCTGGAGAAAAAGCAAATGTGGGAAATTTGCGGGAATCGTTCTTTCTCAATCAAATGCGAGTGAAACACGAGGTGTTGAATTCAAAAAAATCGGACTTTATCATTGACAACACCACCTTTGAAATCGGAGGAAAAAATAAGCAGCAAGGTCAAATCGATAAGGATGGTAGATCATATGTCGTTAAAGACAATATAGAATATGGCTATCTCAATGTAATTCCTCTTTGGGCTTTTGGATTGAGTTATTAATGGGTGCCTCCGGAAACTGTTAATTAATATATGCTATGCAAGTAACAGACAGACCTTGGTGGTGTCTTGGCGCTACGCCAGCGCCGCTTTAGCGGTATCCCGCATCAAAGCGCGGGCTCACCTACGCACTGCGTGCTTCGTCGGTCAGTGGATGAGTTTTTTCAGAGGTGGTGTCAAGGGCAGCAGTAAACGGTATGCCTGTAACGGAAGCTTCTCTCCCGT
>CAZVFU010000230.1:0-2204 GCA_964626595.1 uncultured Saprospiraceae bacterium | reverse complement strand
TAAAACAGCCCGGCCCTCGAGCGCCGAAGGCGTCTCGGGGGACACCCCCTAAAATCACAAATAAAAATTTACATAATGAGTGCCACCATTCCCTTTGAAATATGCGCAAAGGGAGAAAAAGACGTATCTCGTTTTGTACGCTACTTATGCGCTTTTTCCAATCCTGTTAAAATGTTTCGAAGAAGGAGACTTTTTTGATTGATGGTTTCTTTCTCAGGATCTTTTACCATTAGTGGTATAAATCCTGATTTCAGGTGGATCGCTTTGGTAAGGATATCGACAACTCTATTGTATAGTTGTTTATGGCCCGATATAATGCGACTCATTTCTCTTCCCAAAACCATCATACCGATTTCAAAATGATCCAAACCACCATCATATAAATCTGAATGATTACTCCATATATTTTCATCTTCCAATATGGGATAATGTTTACAGATAGCGTCTATATCTTCAACATCCTTTCCTCTTCTTCCAGGTCGATCATCATATGCTATCATTTTGAGGATTACAATTCCTGGTATTGAACAGGTTCGGAAGATCTCCCTTCCTATTTTTACGTCTATAGCTCCCCTTTCAAAAACTTCCTTAAACCCATCCAGGTTCACCGACCTGAGCCCAACACCTTCTATGGCAAACTCCCCATTTTCCTCTATTTCACCGAAGGGAAGAAGGTCAATTTGCATCCCCTCTGGTGTAAATAGGCAAAATGCATTTACGGTACTTTGGGTGTATTTGAAATCCTCAACTAAGACTTTTCGTAATTGGTTATAGGTAGAGACATCGGGTACAAAAACACCAAAATCGATGTCTCTGGTACCCGAAGGACTTTTGTCATGTGTTGCAAGCCATATATTTCGAGCTATGGCACCAACAATAAAAAAGTTGATAGCAAGGCGCTTACAGGCAAGGCTGATTTCCGCTAAGGGTTTTTTCAGTCCATCTACGGCCAGAGCATCATAAGTTGTTTTCAACATACGCTTTGTATATTTTTTCTGCCGTTTCTACATATCGTAAATTTGAGTCTTCGATCAAGTCCGCATAAACGAGAAGGGGATGGACAATATCCATTCTAGGTCGGCCGAACGTTTCTTCAGGGTCCTTCCAAAACCGCTCTACGATTTCCACATCTCCCTTTATATCTGGTACCAATGGCATCATATTTATGAGTTCTGCAACATCAAACTCGGTGTACAAGGTCCACGTATCTGCTATGAGATAATCGGTTAGGAGTTCCCCAGCCGCAGCCCCACCCCAGTATGATCCTTCCGGAAGCTGTATTTGCTTCCAATCTTTATTTTTGTTCACCCACCGGAATTTCCTTTTCTTTAGTTTAGGACGTAAAGTTTGATTGTATTCGGTCACCCATTTATGCAGCAGCTTTTCTTTATCTACCATTCGATAGACTTTTCTTTCAGCTTGTAGGATATACTGCTTTTGCAAGAGGCCTTTTATAACCTTGCCTACAGTATCTATCGTTACTTTGGATTGACCTCCAATTTTTCTGTACGAATCATTAAGACTATCCGGATGGGTCAAAAAATGGTATACTACTTTAAGACCTGCTTTCGTAAATGCTCTGTTGCTCTGATCTAACTCGGACCGGCTGGTCTGTTCCGTTTGAATCTGTATATAAATGCCCTGGGCGCTAAAGAAAAAGTTTCCGGCTGTGTCTACATAGGGTATTTTCTTTTTGATTAATACTTTTTGGGCAGTTGGCGTGATGTAGTGTGTTGCAATAAGAATCGACGGGATCTCGCTCTGAAGCGCGACAATCTTAGGGATCTGAGCCGGAACGATTTTGTTTCTTAGGTGCACGTTCAGTCCAAATACTTGGTTTTGGATCTGCAATTGAAGCAATGCGTCGGCCTTCGCGTGTTTTTTGGTGCTACCAGGACCTCCTATATTGCAGCTTATGTTAGGCAGGGCATTGATCTTCCCTGCAATCAAATTTAGGATTTCTTCCATCATGTATGTAAATATACAACGTATGTTCTGAACATACAAAAAGAATTAGCATACAAAACTGGAAGGTTTATTGTATTGGAGTGCTCGGCGGAAGAGATTTTAAAAAAGAAACTCAATAGGTTCATATTGCAGCTGTTATTGCCAAAGAGTTTGGTAGAGCATGGGCTGTGAGGCTGAACTATTACTCCCAAATAAAATTTCTCCGCCAATCAATATTCGGGTAAGGGATGCGGAAG
>CAZVFU010000229.1:0-2214 GCA_964626595.1 uncultured Saprospiraceae bacterium | reverse complement strand
CCGCCGGTGTTTGCCACATCAGCAGCTACATCAATCGTTAATTCTAAAACAGGGTTGGACTCATCTGAAATGTCTAACACGCCCACTGTTCCGGCATCCGCATTCACAAAATAGAGTTTTTCGCCTCCTTTGTCATAGCTTACGATTTCAGCAGCTCCTTCGTCAAATACGCCTGACGAATATCCACCTAATCGATTTAATTCTATTTCTTGCGCATGAATAATAGTACCACCCATAAGGGCTAGCATCAAAAAGCTTAACATGTAAAAGTGTTTTTTCATAATCCTGTTGTTTTTTTACAAAGAAACTTCAAGGGTGTTATGCCAGGGTTAAGTAGGTATTATGAAGGTTGTCAGTTGTATTAATTAATTGTTAATAGCCGGTCTCCTAAAGGGATGTCATAAAATGGCCAATTTAGAAACGCACAACTTTTTATTTTGGAACCGGGATCATCGAAAAAAGGTGTTGGCCGTTTGTTTAACAAAAGGGGGATCTTACAGAGGAAGGTCTTATATACCGAAATAGAAGGACTGCGCTGTGTATTTCGCGATAGTGATGTGGAGGGAGGCGCCAATGGCGCCTGTCCAAGCGCAGCGCAGGACCGGTCCGCCGGCTGGCGGAATAGCCCGGAACGTAACGACCCGAAGACCGCCAGCGGCGGGCGTAGGGAATCGCCCTAAAAATTAATTATTGCCGACCTACTGATTTTTAATCTTGGATGGAGGGGAGGAAGAAAATAATTCGGGCACGCGCAAATAGGTTCCGACATAAATCATCATGCCGAGTAGCAGAGCGGGGAGGGGAGCTTCACCCATCAATATCTCTCCGAGGAAAATGGCGCCGATGTAGGAGCAGAGCAAGAAAAACCCCAATCGACTCGTGGACGGAAGCCAATAGAGGATAACCAGACCCACTTCGGCGATGCCAACCCACAAGGCATAGGAAGCCAAATCAAGTTTATCCAGGGGCTCGAGGGCTTGCGGCAGGGAAATAAATTTTAAAAAGCCCGAAAAAAAGATGGCAGTTGTGGCCATTATTGATAATATATACCCGACTGTGCGTTGCCATTTTGCCATGAGACTTTCTATTAAATGGGTAAAAGTTGAAGTGTATTTGTTAACGGATGAAACATAAGTATGAAAATTTAGTTTGACTGCTAAGGACCAGTAGTTGGTCTGTATCGAATTCAGTGTTATTGACATAAGCGTCATGGAAATGAGATCCATCGTCAAAGCGCCTCATCTAAACTCCATTATGGATTTCCCGACTCTCGCCACCTTTATCTCTGCTTTTTCTTTTTTGTTTTACGGGACGAGTTGTGTGTCCACTGCCCATATGAAAAAAGAATTTCAGCGCTTTGGATACCCTCGACAGCGCTTACTTACAGGGTATTTGCAGCTATTGGGCGCCGCGGGTCTTATCATCGGTTATACCTTTGCCCCTATTTTGGCCTTAATCTCAGCCATTGGTCTATCCCTAATGATGACCTTCGGATTTTACGTCAGACTGCGCATCAGGGATCCTCTGATAGCTGCATCGCCCGCGCTCATTTACGCTTTACTCAATATTTATCTGAGCATTCACTACACCCGCATCGTTTTTATGGCGAATTAGGCGGCAAAGACAATAACTAAACACATCGCCAAAAACAAACCCGCCGGAAAGGATTTAATGAGGGGGTCTCCAATTTTAATGTGCATACTGACTGAGCCGGCCAGTAAAATTCCTAATCCACCCGCAGCAGGAGATCGCAGCTCAGGATACCAAATTCCCGCGATGAGCAAGATAGCCAAAATCACTTTCAGCGTCCCCACCACATAGACCGACCAGGCAGGCAGTCCATACACTTTAAATTCTTCGAAAATTGTCTTTGCATCACCTCCGCGCCAACGGGTCGCTTTTTGGTTTTGAACCAGCCACACATTCAAAATGCTCAATCCGACGATGATTTGTAATGCAATAATTAGATATTCCATATGATTTCTTTAATAAGTAGACAAGATATACAATGGTTCTGTTTATCGTTCTGCTTAGCGATTTTTAATTTTTTTCTTTTGGGCGGTCCCACCAACGAGTTGGCGGGCGCTATGTTTCGGGCTCCTCCTTCGTTCGGTCCTGCGCTGCGCTTGGACGGCCGCCTGAGGCGCCCCCCTCCACATCGCTACCGCGGGGAGATGGAGTGTTATGCTTCCTTCGTGGGTTTGTAACTTATTT
>CAZVFU010000228.1:0-2217 GCA_964626595.1 uncultured Saprospiraceae bacterium | reverse complement strand
CCCACGTAGATATTAAGAAAACGACTACAGAAATATATTTTATCATGATTTGATTAGTTTTTTATGAATTATCTTATCTCCGATTTTGCATTCAATAATATAAAGTCCGCTGGATTCTGTTGATAATTCAATAGGAACTTTGTTATTGCTAGACTTAAATTGTTGTATTACTCTGCCGCTTTGGTCAAAGATCCGGATATCAACCATCATCTTTGGATTCTTATCAACAAAAAGATAGGAAATTCCTCTCATCGGATTTGGCACTAATTTGACTTTAATATTTTCATTGCTCTCTGGCACCTTACTAAATCTTGGACCTCCGTTACAAGCTGTAATTAATACGCGTCTACAGACCTGATTCGAGCCACAATCATTAGTAAGTGTCGCACATATATAACCATATCCTTCTGACATCCCCATGTACCAACCTGAAGTACCCGTTGCATCGCCAATTACAGCACCTGAAAAATCCCAAGAAATTGAATTATAGTTAACACAATCATCATTCGGATTTATGAAAATACGATTTCTATCGAATAAACAAGCCTGCGAGCCAACTCCATATATAGTAAAATCACAGGGAGGCCCGACAAAAAAATCATGGTCAACTTGAAAATCGGGGCAACTTTCAGCAGATATTGTGTAGGTTAGTGTTGCGGGACCAGATGAGCTGCCGGCATAAAGTTGAACTCCTCTCCCAATGCCACTCGTGGGGCCCAAAAATAAATTTGCAGGTTTCACTTCCCATGATATCTCATCTGTTGGGCATGGTATATTGCTCAATTCATAATATTCAGGAACAATCGCGCATAAAAGATCATCGCCATAGTTCATATCTGGATATTCCATACAATTCATTGTAAGTGGATTTCTTGAAGCTCCTAACCAATTCCGAAGTTGACCAGAATTTGTTCCATCTCCGTCCCATGAGGAAAAAATTCTGCCACCCCAATACAGATTCGTTTCTGTACAGGAGGGGTCAGAAGTGCCTCCTCTATGTTGCGCGAAAATTCGATTTTGATTATTAAAGTAAGGTGCGCCAGAAGATCCACCCTCTAAGATTCCAAAATCACCATTAATACCGTTTGATAATTCAGTTCTAGCATACCTTCCTCCAACTAAATTTGGTGGAAACGGTATAGTCTCATCGTATTCAACTTCTACTGGTTGATTGTCGAAGGCAATTTTCTTTACGTCTCCTTTGGGATGGTGTATGATATTTGTTCGTGGAAAAAATTCGAAAAAGTCTCTTCTATCCCAACCAGCAAACGTCAAGTTATCTTCAGGTCTTATATCCTGCAATAGTTCCAGTAACAAAAAATCAGTGCCACCCCATCGGGCTTGGATATTAGCTCCCCAATAGGTTACCCACTGAGAAAGGGGAGGCTCCTCTGATGGATCGCATACATCGCTCTCGTAATTAAACCTAAAATTCCAATCAATTGGATCAGTATCAGTTGGATCCCCAGTATAACAATGATTTGCAGATAAAACATTTGGGGTTAAGTCGCAACAATCATTATTGATAAGTGCTCCACTGCAACTACCATCACCGATAATTATTTTACAAACTGAAGTTATTTGGCAATCTAACCCATCCGCCTGTTCACAAGCTACGTTTACGTTGCAATCCAATGACTCGTCAAAATCAGGGTCAATTGAATTATCTGCCAATTCAATCAAGCCATGATAATATGATGCTATTTCTATTTTAAAAGCCTCTCTATCAAATTCTACTTGTGGAATGAATAAGATTATAGTAGCATGATCGCCATCTAAGTAATCTGTTTGAAAAGCTCCATTTCTAAAATCACTTTCTTTAATTGGACCTAAAACAAACATAGACTCCGAATTCAATAGATACATAATCGAATTTTTGGGAAAATTAGAACGCTCAAATCTAACACTTATTGACTTCGCATTTTCACTATGTAACTCCATGCTCCATATGAAATAATTACCTTTTTCTTCAATTCGGCCGTCTTCATCTGTAAAGTCTACTTCTTGCTTGATGCTTATCCGTGGCATTTCACGGCCAGTTTGTTGATCTTCTTCGAGTACCGTTTCGACATCAACAGCGGGTGCATCGACTATCGGAATTTCCTCGTCAGCATCATACCATGGTATGTAGTTCTCTATTTTGTCTTCTGTAGATAACACTCTTGTGATCACCTGACCGAAAGATTCCGTAATGATGGTCAAAGTAATCAAACCTAC
>CAZVFU010000227.1:0-2256 GCA_964626595.1 uncultured Saprospiraceae bacterium | reverse complement strand
AATTTCATAAACAATTTCTATCCACAGGTGGAAGCGGAAGTGGAAGCCGTACAATACCATATACAAGCCGTCCTTCAGTCCGAATGAGTTCGCGATAGTGATGTGGAGGGTGCCGCAGCTATGCGGCAGTGGGAGCGCAGCGACTACCGAACGCATGTGGAGCCCGGAACGTAACGCCCCCGTCCCGACGATCGCGCAGCGATGTCGAGGACGAGGGGATCGCCCAAAAAGAAAAAAGAGATTGGATATACGCTTTATCCTATGTAGATTCGTTAAAAAAATAAAATGAAATACGGAATACTACTGGGGCTTTGCATTTGGATGACGGTGGCCTGGGGTCAGGCGGAGGGCATTCAGTTTTTTCACGGTAGCTGGGAAGAGGCACTGGAAAAGGCGCAGGCGGAACAGAAGCCCATTTTCGTCGATGCCTATGCCTCCTGGTGTGGTCCGTGTAAGCGGATGGCAGCCCAGGTTTTTCCGCAAGAGGAGGTCGGCGAATTCTTCAATGCGAAGTTTATCAATGTCAAAATGGATATGGAAAAAGGGGAAGGTCCGGACTTTGCAAAGAAGTTTCCGGTGCGGGCGTACCCCACCTTGCTTTTTATCAGCCCTCAGGAGGAAAAATTTCACGAACACGTGGGCGGATTGGATGCAGAAGGCTTAATCAAAACGGGTGATCTGGCAGTCCGAAAATATGGTGGCAATAGCGAGTTTGCAGCAATGTACAAGGAGGGTAATCGCGATTTTGAAGTGGTCCAGGGCTACCTGGCAGGGATGGCCAACAGCGGACAGTCAGCCGTAGGCCCTGCCAATGAGTACCTGCGGGGAGAAGGGGCAGACCTCTCTGTGGAGCAACGGACGGAAATTGCTTTTGCAGCAGCGACGGAAGCGGACTCCCGTTTGTTTGACATGGTGGTGGAGTATCGGGACTACCTGTTCGAAAACTATCCGGAAGAGGAGATTATGGATAAAGTGCGAGCGGCCTGTGTGGCGACGGTCGACAAGGCCATAGCTTACAGGGCGTTGTTTTTGATTGAAGAAGCGGTGGATAAGTGGTATTTGTTTGAGAATGACCGGACAAAACGAACGGCCTTTGAGGCAGGCTCTTATTTGCGATTTCACGCGGCGCATGAGGATTGGGGCGCGTATGAAAATCACCTCAATCCCTATATCAAGACCTTGACGAAAGAGGAGGTGACGGAGCGCAAGCGCCTGGCTTTTGAAATGGTTGAGGCCTTTGGCGAGCCAGCGTATGACTCGGCCCTAGAATTGTGGGATGAGGTCTGTGAACGGGAGCCGGAGGTGGCGGATAATCACTATCGCCTGGCCCGGCTGTATGCAGCACTGGGCAAAAGCGCTAAAGCACAGAAGGCCATAGATAAAGCGATCGAACTGGCTGCCGATGATGGCAAAGCCCTGGCTCGGTATCGGGCGTTTATGCGCGAACTGTAACTTAGAGCTCGAGCTCGAGATAAACAGGACAGTGATCAGAATGCACTACTTCGGTCAATTGGTGGGCAGCTTTAATTTTGGGAGCCAGTGCACTCGAAACCGATTGGTAGTCTAGTCGCCAGCCCTTATTGCGCTGACGCGCCGCTGCCCGATAGCTCCACCAGGAATACTCTGTTTTTTCGGGATGGCAATGCCGGAAGGCATCGACAAAACCCAAATCGAACCATTTTGAGAGCCATTCCCGCTCCTCGGGGAGAAAGCCGGAGGTCTTTTTATTCCGTTTGGGGGCGTGGATATCATTTTCCGTGTGCGCGATATTGTAATCCCCGACAATAACTAAATGTTTCTGCTCTTCAAGCAGCTTTTGAGCTTCCCGATAAATGTGGTCGAGAAACTCCATTTTAATTTCTTGTCGCACATCGCCAGTCGTCCCGGAGGGGAAGTAGCAGTTCAAGAGCGTAAAATCTGAAAAGTCGGTCCGAATCACCCGGCCTTCCTGGTCAAAAGGCTGTTGACCTATGCCGCGGGTTACGGCAAGGGGCTCGTGACGACTGAGAGTAATCACTCCACTGTACCCTTTTTTTTCGGCGGAGTACCAATAGTCCTGATACCCCAGTTCTTGAAAGGCACTGAGGTCCACCTGCTCGGGTTGAGCTTTACTTTCCTGCAAACAAATGATATCGAAGTCGTTTTCGGCAATCCACTCATCCATACCTTTGCGCAGAGCCGCGCGGATGCCATTGACGTTATAGGTGATAATTTTCATAAGCGTAATTTGTGCGGGATCGAAGGTACAAAATATGG
>CAZVFU010000226.1:0-2285 GCA_964626595.1 uncultured Saprospiraceae bacterium | reverse complement strand
ATCCGCATCTTCATCGTATGCCAGAATAATATCTGAATCCTCATCGGTAATCACGTAGGTATACCCATAGTTAGAAGGGTCCGGCTCCGATCCCGGATAAGAAGGCGGGAGGCTGCGGTCGAGTGCAGGGTCTCCTTCAAATAGCGTGTCGACACCTCCATTGATATCGCCCCCGTCAGCCTGACAATTTGAAATGACACAAAATTCCTCGCAAGTCGTACCGCTATTATCATAAAAATCGAGCTCCCAGTCAACTAGGGTGCCTCCGAAGGTTGGAGAGCCACTAATTTCCAATTCCCATATTCCGTTTACCGAAAGACCGTCAAATCTGTCATCGAAGCAGCCTCCGGGGTTACCCTGAGAAGGGAAATACTTTCCAATGTAGGTTGAATCATTGCTGTATCCCGCGCCACTATTAAACGTTTCTGGAAAACCGGCATCTGGGTCAGCGTCCTCATCGCAATTCACAAAGCAAACCTCCAGGGTCACTGTGTCCGAGGTGGAGGTTCCGTTTTGCTCGATTAACCGACTAAAGGCTAAAGGACCTCCACCTTGCTTTAGCAAGATAACGTCAATTTCTTCTAATGAGGCATGTATCAAATGAAGTCTGACCGAGCGGAGTCCCTGACCATTGACGCCAATTGTTGGGTTGGTAGCACCGGAGACCTCTATCTCAGCAGCCACACCTCCAATTACGCCATTATCCAACTCTTCCGGACAGGTGGGGCAGTCACATTGCCCTTGGGATAAATAAGGAAGAAGCAATAAAAAACAAGTTCCGAATAATAATACTTGTTCTTTTGTTAATCGTAAGAGTGAAATCATTTTATGGTATTTATGTAAAAAAACGAATATAGCCTATAGGAAGTAAAGCAAATGTCATTGAATGTGGATGTATGTCGTCCGTTTACCTGAATGGAGCAGTAAAGTGTTGATTGCGGCAGCGCTGCGTAAGGTCACGGCCTGCGGGTGAGCCTTTTGAGGCGCAGGCGGCCGTGAGTGCGGCCCCATCTCGATGGCGGCCGTACCGAACGAAGGTGGAGCCTGAAGCATAGCGACCCGAAGGGCCTTCAGGGCGCGAGGGTGCCGCCCTCATACCTATTATAATTGGCGGCGATACGATCGTCCAAAGCCGCCTATGGACAGGGTCAGGGTGTGATAATTTCCTTCAAAGTTGCGCAAATTTCGCTGAAACTGTGGTTCACTGTACACATATCTCAGCTGCAGATAGAAAGTGCTGTGCTCAGTATAATTTGATCCCAGGCGATAACTGCTTTGATTTGAATTCGTTCTAAAGCGCCATTGAAGACCGGCTCCGAGATTATAGGTTTCATACCAACCCGACTGAAAGACTTCCAGCTCGGGTAGGTTTTCCAGATCAGATTCGGTGGGTTCTATGGCACTGATTCCGATCCCTGCTATGGGTATGAGATTCCATGCCGGTGTGATCGGTATGTGGGCAAAGCTATTTAGGGATAAGCGATAGAAGCGGGCGGGATCTCCTTCTGCCCAGGTGACTTCAAAGCCGTCCTCAAAAGTGTAAGACTCCTCATTTTTGTTGCTCATAAAGCCAATATGGGCATCAAAGGCTAATCCAAAACGGTGATATCCTCCATACAGTTCGAAGTCCATACTGCCGGTATTCCCGTATCTATTTTTGAGGTCGCGCGTGAGACCATTAAATCCGCCTCCAATATTGAAGCCCCCAAACCAGGGAGAAAGATCGTAGATGAAGCGAATATTCTCGCGCACATAGGTCGCCCAATCGGAGTCGGGATATCGGTCTAAAAAGCTCGTGGCTTCAGCATTGATTTCTGCACGCGTTTTGGCCTCAGCCCCATAGGTTTCGCGAAGGAGGTGTGTCAAAAACAGCTGAAGAAATTCGTTTTGCCTGCCAAAAGATACTTCATCGTCTATAGCTGTCCGGAGTTCTTCTTCGTGCTTTTGCGTCCAGCGAGCCAGTTGAGGTAGAATGGAGTGCTCTGGAGACAGTCGCCAAACACCGTCGGGTTGCATGTCGTCATCGAGCAGCCATAAGCGGAGCTCTTCTTCCAATAAATCGAATTCTCGGGTCCAGTATAAAATGAAAAAGTGCTCATTGGGGAGGAAGGGGAGTAAATCTTCGCTGAGCCCCATGAGGTATTCACGCACCTCGATCGCTTTTTCGGTTTTCCCGGCTTCCAGGCTGTCGAGCAACATATATCGACCCTGAATGAGCAGATCTCTTTGAGATTTGTGCTCTTTGATTTCCGTCTCGAGGTCGGGTGTCTGGGCGTTCAGAGGCG
>CAZVFU010000225.1:0-2309 GCA_964626595.1 uncultured Saprospiraceae bacterium | reverse complement strand
CGCATCGGCAAGGTATCTAATCTCATTCCGAGTCCTTCAAATTGACGCTGGCTGAGGTGTATATCGTGCGTGTGCTCCATCATTTCCTCCTTTTGCGAAACTTCCCCTTGATTTTCGGAATTCGGTTCCGGTTCACAAGAAAATAAGAGTACAAAAGCAAACAAAAGAAGAGCTAAACGTGAAATATATTTTAACATGTTGGTATTCGATTAAAGTTGAGTAAAATATTCGAGCTGGAACCGACTGTGGAGATATTGCTCCAAAGCCTCCCAGGCTTGAATTTCAATGTGCATAGCATCCTTTACATTTTGAAGAAAGGTGACATAGTCAATAGCTCTTTCCCTGTAAGCGAGTAAAGCCGCCCCGCGTTGTTTGCGAGCGAGCAAGAGAACATCTTCCTGATAATATTGCCAGGAATTAGACCATTTCTGATAGGACTCCAATGCGCTAATAAATCGCATCTGCAATTCGCGGGAACGAAGATCCAGATTTTGCCCGGCCATTTTTTGTTGGATTTTTGCAGATTGCAAGCGTCCCTGCTGAACCCGGTAAAAAAGTGGCACAGTCAGCCCGAATTGGTATTGATTAAATCCGGATTGCCCATCGATCGTTTGCCGTCCATACTGAAGATTCAATTTCGGTAAAAAGTCAGCCTGTGCCGTCTTCGTTTGCTGATTGGCGACCTCCACTTGCTGAGAAGCGACAGCTAATTTAGGGTGTCCGGGAGCCAGTTTGAGGCCTTGAGACATAGAAGGAAGCTCTGTATCCCAATCGTATTTCTCTTCCGCCTGGAACAGGGTATCACTGGCAAACCAGACATTGAACTGCTGCAAAGCCATGCGGTAATCTCGGAAAGTTTGGTCCTTTTTAAGTTCAATCTGCCGACTTTGATTGACAGCTGCAAGGTATTCCAACTCTGCCGTTTCTTCTGTCTCATATCTCAAAAGCGCAGCGCGCTCAAAGTCAGAAAAAACGGAATCCAGCTCTAAGTATAAATCATAGCGTTTCTGAGCCCCTAATAACCGAGCATAACTTGATTTCACTTCGTATTCTACCTCCAGAGCGGACAAATCCAGAGCCGCCTCTGCGAGTACAATTCGCTGCTCCTGCAAACGCTTTTTGGGTCCTATACCAAATACATCCATGTTTTGTTGCTGAATGCCAATGATAGTGTAGACCCCAGTGTTGCCCTGCAGTTCCTCCCCCGCCGTGAATAATTGGGTAGTTCCCAGATCCCAGGCTGTTTTCTGTAAGGCTTGCTGATTTTCGACTTCCAATCGCGCAGCCTGTATGCTCGGGTACATTTGCCGGGCGCGGTCAACGGCACTCTCAAGCGATATGGGTTCCGTTTCTACCTGTGCCTGAAGCGGTATACCCGATCCCATGAAAACAGCAAGAAAGGCTATCGATAAGGTTGCTGTAGTAAAGCCACTTTTACCCTTTGCCGAAGACCTCTTTTCCATCCACCGATATAAAACCGGAAGAATAAATAAGGTAAGTAGTGTAGCTGTAATCATTCCGCCAATCACAACCGTAGCTAATGGCCGCTGAACTTCAGCTCCGGCAGAGACCGATATGGCCATAGGCAAAAAGCCGAGCACATCTGTAAGTGCCGTAAGTAAAATCGGACGAAGTCGCCTGCGCGCACCCGTTCGTATACGTTCATTGAGGTTATTCATACCTTCTGATTTTAGCTCGTTCCAACTGCTCACCAACACCAAACCATTGAGAACAGCAACACCAAATAAAACAATAAATCCAATTCCCGCTGAAATACTGAATGGCATATCCCGAAGCCAAAGCGAAAACACGCCGCCAATTGCCGCCAGGGGAATGGCCACGTAGATCATGACGGTTTGTTGGAAAGACCGCAGGGCAAAAAAGATGAGGAAAAATATGAGACCCAAGGCAATAGGAACCAGGACTTTTAAGCGCTTACTCGCTCGCTCCAGGTTTTCAAAAGCACCACCATAGTGTATGGAATATCCCGGCGGCAATTCCACTTGAGCCTCGATCTTTTCACGAATTTCCTCGACCAGACTTTCCACATCCCGGCCGCGCACATTGATCCCCACGTACGTTCTTCGCTGGGTGTTATCCCGGCTGATCTGCATGGGACCATTTTCGTATTGTACATCTGCAACCTCCTGCAGCGGAATCTGCCCCCCTTCCGGAAGAGGCACATATAGCTGTTGTAAATTGTCGATACCTTGACGATGCTCCTCATCTAAACGAACGACGAGATCGTACCTGCGTTCTCCCTCAAAAACCACCCCGGCCTTCCCGCCTGCAAAAGCCGTTTGCACCAG
>CAZVFU010000224.1:0-2326 GCA_964626595.1 uncultured Saprospiraceae bacterium | reverse complement strand
AAGACTTCCAGTTTAATGCCATTAACCGGAATAATAGACGATTGTGGAAATCCGATTGTTTCTAAAATTGGCTTCATTTTAATACGCTATTTATGAGTTTGATTTATGAATGTACCTATAGATAAGAATTACTCTTGTGCCGGCCTTAAATGTCTTAGCCCTACCAGCAATAGCACCTGAAGTATCAGAATCATAATTTTAGGATTTATTTCCTGATAATTTATGAATAGCGCTGCATGGGTGGCGATGTATATCCATAGCACCACGAACCCCCAGTTTTTACGCAAGAGTGCGCCTATTGCCCCTGAGGTGAGCAGAATACCCATGAATGAAATGAAGGCAAAGTAGGTCACCTGTGTGAATGGTACAATTTGCTTCCCCGATCGTTCATCCAAAAATTGCTTTACCTCAAGCGTAACCTCTTTCAGTTCCGGGTAGTCTACTAGATGTACTGTTTGAGCCCATAAGACACTTCCAACTGTGATGCGTATGATTCCGTATCCTAATAATCCTATGGCTATAAGTATGCCAATTTTGTTTTTCATAGCTTTATATATTACTTAATGATAATTCTACTTTTATCATATAGTCTATGGGTGTACGTGTTGCTAGCCTTGGACTATTCACAGCCCAGGATTATCTTGTTCGATTCCTATGATTAGTTTTAAAAGTACTCCTATAGCCATTTTTGGTCCTACTCAAAGGGTTAGTTTATTTCTTAGTTACGTCTGAAATCCAATTGCTAATTAATTCTAAAACCTCAGGGGAGGTGGTTTGAGCTATTTCTTTGTATTCCCTTATTTCACCTGTTTCACATACCTGGAGCAAATGATTGTGATCATCTAGTAGCACAATACTATAGTTTGAATTATTTCCCTTTTCTAAGGCTTGTCTTATGGCATTCTGATTGGTATGAGCATCTACCTGAATATCCTTAGCTCCATTAATTGCGAGTATTGGAATTGTAAGTTTTTCAAACTCCATTGCCGGATCATACTTATAGAAATAGGTATTCCAGGGTTTTAGCAATGATTGGGTTTCGTTAGCAATAAATTTGGAGATGTTTTCCTCAGTTGCGCCCAATGACTTTAAAATGGGTTCCAGATATGACTTATTATGACTTTCTAAAAGTGTTCTTTTTTCTTGTGATTCCTTATCAGAGACAACAATTTCAAGAGCTTTTCTAACATTTGCTTTAAATGAGGTTTCGTCAGGAACAGGAAATGGTCTTAAATTTTTTGATTGAGCTACGGCGATCTCATTTCCGGGTAAGCCGGTAGCGGCCAATGATACAATAAAGGCAACATCATCAGATTGATTCGCTGCTAAAGGGGCAACTATACCACCTTCACTATGCCCCACTAAGCCGATAGCATTCTGGTCTACATCACTTCTTGTTTTTAAATAGGCTATAGCACTTAAAACATCTTTTGCGAAATCTGCTGTGGTTGCTACATCAAAATCACCGGAAGATTGTCCATAGCCCCTGTCATCATATCTTAAAACAGCGAACCCTTTTTGCGTCAAATAATCTGACAATACTAAAAAAGGACGGTGTGTCATCATACTGGCATTTCTATCATGCTTTCCACTCCCACTAATTAATATAACTGCTGGATATTTTCCTGCTGTTTGGGGTCTGGTAAATGTGCCTGCTAATGATATTTTATCTTCACTGTTAGAAAAAGACACTTCTTCTTCGTAGTAAGCATATGGTCTGGAAGGTTCTTGAGGTCTGCTTAGTTTAGTTATTTCTGGATTTCCCTTGCTCAGGTTTAATTTGAGATGTATTTGGCCTTCTGTATAAACACCCTCAAAACTCATTATTTCGGAGTTCCATTTACCTTTATAATTCATTCCTAAATTACTACCATCAATGTGTAGGCTATCCTCTTTAAGCGTCGTTTTTTGGATACTTATTCCTTCAACATTAAAGGTCGGTACAGACATGGTGGTGTTATAACCCTGATCTTGTTCATTGATGTTAAATACAAAGGTTATCTCTCTGTTGTCAGGGGCTACTGCCACTCCGTGCCATGTCCCTGGTAAATCTTGAGCGATAGAACTCATGCTAAATAATAAGTAGGCTAAGGTTATTGTAAACTGTTTCATTATGTTTCTTTTAATTGTAGATAACGTTGTATTAATGAACTGGCAGGGCTTATCTCATGATCTCCTGTTCAATCATTTCGTTCTGCTCTTTATTTTGAACATGTTTTGAGTGTTTAAGAAGCCTGCTTTTTCTAAGCGACGGAAATATCTTAGTCGCTCGTTTAATCATTTTACTTCCCGGAAACAGGATGTCGTCTTTTGATGCGAAAAGGGT
>CAZVFU010000223.1:0-2329 GCA_964626595.1 uncultured Saprospiraceae bacterium | reverse complement strand
TTAGGACATCAGGTTTTCATCCTGGAAACAGGGGTTCGATTCCCCTATGGGCTACTTATTTCACGGTTTCTTTTGGCCCATTCGTCTAGTGGTTAGGACATCAGGTTTTCATCCTGGAAACAGGGGTTCGATTCCCCTATGGGCTACAAAAAAAAGGCTGCAATGATATTCATTGCAGCCTTTTTTATTGTACCTGATCATTATCGAAGCAAAGCATCTACGTTTTCCGGAGGTCTTCCTATAATAGCCCTATTATCGTCAATTACAAGCGGACGTTCTATTAATTTTGGGTTTTTTGTCATGATCGTAATCCACTCATGGCCACTAAAGTCCATTCCTTTAAACTCATCCTTATAGATCTTCTCCGTCTTTCTGACAAGATCTTCGGCTTTTATGCCCAGCAATTTAACGACCTGAGATAACTCCCGTTCCGATGGTGGGTGCTCCAAATACTTTCTTATTTGAGGGGTGTATCCCGCATTTTCTATCCGTTTGAGAGTCTCTCTGCTTTTTTTGCAACGTGGGTTATGCCAAATTTCCATATAAGTAGGTTTAGACTGATTTTAAGGCCCGATTAGATGTTATCTGATAACTTGAAATTGGGTTCTCCAAATTTTTTCGTCTTGTTTCAAAACCAAGACGTAAGAACCTACCTGAAGTTTACTAACATTTAAGCTGTTTCCGGATACTTTTCCATAATGAGCTAGCTGTCCACTTGAATTATAAATCATAGCGACAACAGGGTCCACTTGATTGAAATCACTCTTCAGTGCATTGAAAAACAGACTATGGGTGGCCGGGTTGGGGTATACTTCTAAAGTACTCACAGGGTTTGATATGCCTGATATTATCCGCTTGCCGGAAACCTCAAAAGCATCAATTCCTGCTTCAACAATATGGCCACCGCCTTCCGGATAATCACTGGCTATAAATATTAGTTGAACACTATCTCGCCGATCAACCAATAGACTATCAAAATTGAAATCCAAGCTTCTCCATTCTGAACTTGATTCTGTGACCGTGCGAATCAGTATTGTCTCATTCGGAGTTTGTAATGTGATTCGAAGCGAATCATTCAGAGCGGTAGCACCGCCGGCATTAAAAAACCAATAATCCAAAGAAATATCTACGTCTGTCCAATCACTTAAATCCATCCAGGGAGAGAAAAGAGTAACGTCCCCATCATCTACATCATCAAATCCCGCGGATCGATCATCATTTCCGGTCACAAATGCAGTACGACCAAAATCATTCGGGCTCGATTGATTGGGGTTCGAAATTTGGCCGTCAATCTCGGTGCCGGCAGGAACAACTCGCTCCCATTGTCCTACAGAGCTCGTAGCCTCAGTCGTCCAACCTAAGTCCAAATTGAAATAATCCCGGTATCCTCTGGCGATGAAAAGGCTGTCTGTACGATTGGTATTCATCGTAAAATCAGGATTCCAGCTTTCTTTCCAGCCCCATTTTCCGTAGTATAACTCAAAGTCTCCTTCAGGTATAAGCGGCTGCTCCAGTTGACCGCTATTTTCTGTTTCGTAGATATAATTTTCTTGATTCTCTGCACTAAATAAACGAATCTGGGCGTCCTGAATAGGGAAGTTCTCTGTTGAATCAATTACACGTAAATTCCAGGTAAATAGTTGGAAATCAGGAATCAACTCCACGTCATATCTCAATGTTTCCCCTGACAATAAAGTGAGCGTATCCGTATATGGCAAATAATTCGATTTTTCAAAATGGATGATTACACTATCAAATTGAGCCGTTCCTGTCTTATAGGTGCCATCAGCACCAGTAATCTCTGTGGTGGTAATGAAGTCTTCAATCCGGACCTCTGTGTCTGGTATGGGTTCCCCTGTCACGATATCTGTAACTTGACCTTCAAGCCGTGATACGGGCTCAAAACTTGGCTCAAAAACGTACAGTCCGCTATTGATATCTGATACGAGGATCCGGCCAGAGGGTAGAAAAGGATAGGCACCCCAAGCTCCATTGAAACGGCGCTGATCTCCGGAGTATGTATCATACCAGGCTGCAGGAACCAGATTGGAAGGATCTGTAGCATCCAAAATTACGAGTCCCACAATATACCAACTCGTATGCAAGTAACCTTCGTGATAATGGGTATTGTGAGGAATGATTCCTTCCTCGAGCGCATTCGCCGGACGCCAGGCGTCTAGTCGCTTAATATTGTCAAATTCACGGATGTCGTATGCATCGACAAACCCACCAGCTATTTCATCGGTCGTAAATACAAAATCATTATTTGTAGATGACCATGCATTATGTGTAAAGGAGCCGGTAGTGGGTTGAAGGGCTACGAGTTGCG
>CAZVFU010000222.1:0-2355 GCA_964626595.1 uncultured Saprospiraceae bacterium | reverse complement strand
GTTGCATATTATGCGAGAACTGGGGCGTTCCTTCATTTTTTATTCCTTCAAAAACTGACTTTCCGGACATATCAAAAATTTTCACTTCTCCTTTTTCAAGTGGCACATTATAGATGGTTAACTGCGACTCGGAAGGATTGGGTGCTATTTGAAGTTGCAACGTTTTCGGATTCTCGCTTTGTAGTGAATTGGGAAGAGGGATTCTCCATACCTGATTACCCGCTCCATACTGATAGCCTGTAAAATAAAGGTAGTCGCCAAAAGGAACCAAATTTTTGATCTCACTATCAAAAGGACCTGGATTTAGGTCTGTTATTCTTTTCAGTTGACCATCGGGACTGATCCACCACAGTTCTTCGCCTTTCTCATCCACGCCCACAGAGATCGCTATTTGAGAGTCGCCTAACTTGGCAATAGGCCTAGTTTTAGGATTATTAAAGAAACCTAAATAGTCCGGGACTATTTCGTAGGGAGAGACCCGCAGTTCCTGGGTTTGATTTCCTATCACTCGATTAAGCGAGAGGTTTTCTTCAGGGAAATATTGATACCCAAGTACATAAGTCTGATTCCCAAATCTAAAATGTTGTTGTGGAATCAAGGGATCAAATTCTTCTAGTTCCTCTAGTTGCTGATTCTCACAATTCAGTCGGAAGGCTTTTGTGTACTCTTCATCAAATGCAGTAAAGTATAGATATCCTTCAAATTTGTAAAAGCTACTAAAATAATTTTCTGAATCAAGGTCTAGTATTTGTTGAGTTCCATCTATGGTTCCATCTGTGACATAAAGCTTATGATCGTCGTTGTCAGTATCTAATGCATGAACTAACTCCGACCCATCACAGGAATTAGAAACAGTATAGTATCTGTAATTGGGCCCCGGATTATTCCTATCGAGTAAAATCGATTTCTCAGCCGTACGCATTGAAATACTCGTTAGCTTTTGTTCAGGATAATGAGATTCCTTCATTAATAGATAATCTCCCGCATGTTTCGGATTCTCTAAACTATTATTATGATCTCTAAGAAAAGGACCTTTTTCAAGCTGGTTCCAGGACTTGGAGTTAATGTGGTATGACCAATATTCATTGCCTCTTCCCGGGTTTTCTATATCTATAATAATGTAGTCACCTACCGGGTAGGCGCCATAGAACATGATGGCATGATTGTAGGGGATTAATGTGTCATAGGTGCCCGATTCAATATTTATTTCATATGCCCCCTCAAAATGGTTAATAAAGAAAAGCTGATCTGAAGTGCTTAGGACTTTTCCCTTATAGTCATTGTATGGGATCCCATCTACTGCCTTTACGATCTGGTTTTGGTCTTGCCATTCATTTAGGGAGACCCTCGATTCGTGGGTATAATTTATGAAATAGTACTTATCCTGATGCTTAATTATGGGCGATTCAATATAGGAGTTAAAAAGATTCTTGAATTGTTGGCCGGTCCACTCAAGTATTTTGAAATCTTGTCTTAGCAAGAGTTTTTGCCCTACTTTTTCAAGCTTGGCTGTATCCAGGCCATTGCCGTTTTCTCCAAAAGACAGCAGCTCTACCATTGATTCTGCATTCAAGTCGAAAGCTATTAATCCACTATTAGTTTCTTGATGCGAACCGCTGAATCCGATAAAATAAAATAGGCTGTCATTGACCTTATGAATAGGTAGACTAGATAGGTTACTTGATATAAAGGTTTCAGATAGAACGCTTACCTCCTCCGTTTCGTAATTGAAGGATTTTAGCCATCGCTCTAAGAAATAAACATTCGCTGAGTCTAAAGTCAAGTTGCGAGCTGCTCTCATTTCAAATTTATTTATAGAATCATTTCGCATATTCACCTTTGTGAAGCACCACGGGGTCATAAATAATAATTCGTCTTCATTAATCCGGTAGAAGTGGTCTATAAAACTGGGAAATGTGTCGCTTGGAACCAAATAGTCCTCCACAATCCCCATATTCCAATCGAGCTTATTATAGTGTAATGTATCTGAATAGTCTTCGAAAAGAATATGCACTTTATTGTTTCTCTGATAGGATAGAATCGTTGATAGCATTGAAGACCTGTATTCCATCATAAAATAAGTATTATTAGGCTGGCCTTTTGTGACAAATAATTCTTCGCCATCTCCAAAGAAAAGTAGACTGTTTTTAGGTATAAATTCTATTCCTTCATTTTCGCCAGAATGAAGAAAATGAACCTCATCACTAAGGATGTTATGGGAGAACAACTTTCCTTGTCTATTCTCATATGTAGTAAAGAGAATAAATGAATCCAGTTGAACACGGGTATGCTCTCTGTTGAGTGAGGGGCTCCGGGTTTCAAAACGCTGTGTGGACAAATTATAAAACTGAAGAG
>CAZVFU010000221.1:0-2385 GCA_964626595.1 uncultured Saprospiraceae bacterium | reverse complement strand
GATACCAATAAGGATTACCTCAAAACTCAGATCGGAAACCCCGAAGGAGATGAAGTACCGAACAAAAAGTATTATGACCCACGAAAATGGTTGCGATTTGCCGAGCAGTCTTTCGTAGACCGTTTAAAGTTGGCTTTTGAGGACTTAAATTGCCTGAATCGAAACGCCTAATCTCAGATGAAAACCAAAAATAAAGGGGAGCGAAATTCATATTTCGCTCCCCTTTTTTGTTTTGTGCTATTATCAGGTATCAATTCAGTTTCCGGCGATAGATTTCTTCCAGGGTATCCGGATTTAGAACTTCCATACGTACCTCGTCCCCGTTTACATGGATCAAAACCAATGCGTTTTGGGTGGTGAACCCATCCACATAATCAGACCAGGGCGTTTTTTCCTGAGCATAATACGGAGCACCTGCCGCCCCATTGTTGATTTGATAGATGGATCGTTTGAGGCTTAATTTTGTAGGCGTATAGTCTTCCGGGTATCTAGGCATACCCGGGGAGATTTTAGTCACCGCAAAATTATGTTCATCCCCTGTCATCAGGGCTCGCGTTTTCCGGCTCTGGTTGACCATGACATGCAATAATTGGTCGCGTCGCTCAATGATCCCCTTTTTTAAGGGCTCTCCATTCACATACGGTCGTTTTTCATTATTTCCGTCATACCACATATCATCATCCACATGCCCGCCATTGGGGAAGAATGGCGTATGCAGCGTTACAAAAATGTGATCTATATCATTCTCAGCCTCTAAATTTCTCATCGTTTGCTCAAACCAGAGAAATTGCTGGTCCATAATATATCCATGAAGGCCGCCGCTGATCCACGGAATGTACGAGGTGCTCGGGGCATAAAAGTAGTCAGAATTTAAAACAACAACAGCTACATTGTCATAAGTATAATAATAAACATTTTCCTCATAAGAAGGGAAATCGATTTCCTCGGGATTGGGATCGTATTTCGCACCATCCTCACTGCGGAGCCCATTTTTCGGGTTCACAAAGTGGCGGCTAAAAACAGCCTCTGCCGATTCCGAGGCATAAGGGAAGCGATCCACGAATAGGGGATACCCTTCTTTTCGATCAAAAGTGCGCCCCAAAGCTTCGTGATTGCCCATGGCCTCATAGACCGGAAGATAGTGAGTGAAAGGTTCCACCGCTCGTTTCCAGTTCACATATTGCAGTTCGATATCACCCGGAGTATTCGCATAGCCATCGATGAGATCTCCGGAAAACTGCATAAAGGCCGCCCCTTGCTGGATAGCGAGCGCCATGATTTTTTTCATAATGTAGTGGTTCGCTCCATACACATCTCGTTCCCCACCGCCTTGACCACTACGTGAGTCACTCGCGTAGGCAAAGGTGAAGGCAGTCCGTGCACCTTTTTGGGGTGCGGTACTAAAAGAATATACTTGCGTTGTATCCTGTCCATATACGAGTTGATAATCATAGGACTTATTGGGACTTAGACCCGTAATAACCAATTCATGGTTTTCGCCGGACGGGCTTTTAAAAACTTTTCGATCCACGAGCACATGTACTTCAGCGGCCGGTTTAACCCGTGCCGATATCATGAGTTTTGTAGGTTCGGTCATATCCACAGTCGGTCCTTCAATCAAAGAGGGTGCGACTTCAAAAGGTCCCGTACCCGTGAAATTGACACGCCCATCGTAGAGCAATTGTCCGCGCTTATTTTCAACCCGGTATCCCATTCGACCTTTGCCGGATTTCTCCCAGCCAATCATATCATATTTTCCTTTCAGGGTGTGGATGGGGATGTCAGCTTTACCTTCAACAATAGGTGCCGTTCGTTTAAAATAAACGGGGAGGGGGTAGTGCGAATCCCCTTTCGCTATAAAACCATAATACACTCGTCCTTCAGACAGAATCTCGCCAAAATTTAATCGCAATCCCTGCTCCGTACCTTCGACTTGCCCTTCGAAAGCATCTAAAGTTAAGGCGTACGCATCTCGTTTAGATTCATAGATTTTACGACCATCTTCCATCTCAATGTACAGGCCCTTCTCGTCCTGCCCCATATTTGAATGGATCGCCGGAATTTCAATAGATTCGTTTTGTCCGTTCAACAACGCACCGAAAAGCATACAGGAAAGCAAATAATAGAATTTCATAGCATTTCTTTTAGGGTAGTAAAGATACAAAGTCAGACAGGCATCTGTATGAAGTGTATTTTAATTTTTTGGGGGTGCCCCTCGAGATCCGCCAAATGGCGGAACCTCGGGGTCGGGCTATGCGGGGGTTCCGTCCTCGAGGACGCCTGCGGCGTTCCTCAGACCCGCTCGCTTTCCTCGCGGCCCCTACTATCCCTCACCCGGCCCGCGCGCAAGCCTTCTTGAATCGTTTAGTCTTTGAATCGTTGAAT
>CAZVFU010000220.1:0-2409 GCA_964626595.1 uncultured Saprospiraceae bacterium | reverse complement strand
AATACTTTTTTCGCACAATATATAGAAAGCCGTCCTCCCGGGCGCTTGTTGCTGCCGATGGAGGGCGAAGGTAGAAATGCCGTTTTTGCGGCTCGAATGGGCTGGGAGGTGGATGCGTTTGATGCTTCTGTGGAGGGCATTCGAAAAGCGCGAAATTTGGCCCAGAGAGAGGGTGTCGGCTTCAACTATTTACATCATCGGGTAGAGGATTTTCCCTGGCCGAAAGAAAGGTATGATCTGGTCGCTCTGGTTTTCGCTCATTTACCGGCCGACATTCGACCCGGCATCCACCAAAAAGTATCAGAAAGCCTAAAACCAGGTGGACAGTTATTCGTAGAACTCTTTCATCCCGATCAACTGGGGCGATCCTCGGGTGGGCCGAAAGTGGCCGACATGTTGTACTCCCCGGAATTGCTCACAGCGGATTTTCCCGATATAGAGTTCCAGCAATTGGACCGAGTCGAAACGGAATTAGCGGAAGGGCGCTATCATCAGGGGGAGGCCGTGGTCACCAGAGGCTTTGGTAAGAAGTTGGGGGCACCTAAACAATAACTACCTACACACTTTCTGCTTCGTCGGTCGAAGAGCTAAAGAAAGAATTTAACTATAACGTAATCAAAAATAAAAATGCACAATACTTTGCGCCCTGCCGCCAAGGGGGCATCGAGATTCGCGACAACACAGTGAAAAAATCCAATGTCGAAAGCGCTGCACCGCACTCTGGTGCGCTGTGGCGAGCGCAGTTGAACCATGCAGAGCGGCCAATCCATTAAGCTTGTTAAATTCACAATTACTTTACAGCGCCTTCGCGCTCTGAACGCCCACTTTTTCTTCACCCTTTTTGAGCGGCCAAAAAGGGTGCAAAAAGCCGCCGGCCTGTCCTCATGCCCTGTCGTTCTAGCACTCATTCGCCTAATCCTTACAAACTCAACCCGTGCGGGGCACGGGTCTTAAACAGTGCAAGGATTTCGCCGCCTTTGGCGGCGCCGCCAAATTTCGCTGAGAACGTCGACGGGCATTTGCGAAGGGCCGGGGATAGAATATGCTAGCACGCGGGGCACTTCTCTGACGTGGATTATATCTACTCGTCGCACCGACTATAACTGGTGATGAGTTCGGATTTCCTTTTTGGAAACCAGAGGAAGAAATAAAAATACGAAAGATAAAGACCTGAAAGGACGCAGTAAAGAAAGAGCCAGTGCGTTGGCTTTGGTTAGAGCGAAAAACACACAATTCTTACTTCTCCGCCCCTGCTCAATGAGATGAGGAGAAACGTATTCAGCGCAGTCGAACCAAGAAGAGCCTAGGGGCGCAAGTCAGCGGCAATTCTCATTTTATATCAAAATGATCTTCTGCACACCCTCCAATTTATCATTCTGATCATAGACATATATCAGATACAGCCCCGGCGGATAGCCACCAATGTGAAGAATTGCTTTGGATCCACGCGTTTGTATTTCTCGCAACACGTTCCCGTCGGAACTCATAATGTGAAGACTGCGAACAGCCGCCTGGCTAAACTCGACATTCACTATCCCAGATGAAGGATTGGGATATGCCTTTATTTCTGCCTGATCGGGAGTAGGCTGCTGAGGCACAGCCGTTGTCATGGTATCGATTTCGATCGTCGTACTCGAGTCGTCGTTTATGATAATAATATGGTCATTGCAATTGCCATTCCAACAGCCATTGCTGTCCAGCGTCACAATCCAGGAGGCCGGATCATTGATGAAGGGATCCCCAACCTCTTTAGTAGTATCTATAATGCCTCCAAAAGCGTAACCGCCCGGAATCGCACAACCATCCCAGAAAAAGCCAAAAGGACTATTCGACCGGAGGTCAGTAATATACCTTCGCCATTCCACTTCCCCGTCTTCCGTGATTAAAAACGCATAGCCCCCTGGCGCATCGGCCAACCCATTAATAAGGGTGTCGAATAATTCAAACTCCCAGGTTCCTCCAGATCCTAAATATCTTCCATTCCCCAAGTCATTAAATGATAATACCTGTGTGAAATTTCTTTCTATAAAAAAATACTCCCACTCGACTTGAAATGCACTATCAAATTTAACGATAGCTGGGGGATATGGAAAAGTATCAATGAAAAAGGGTTTTCCAAACCTCGACTCGTAATCTAAGGCCCAGGAACACATATACCCTCCATCCTCTGTCTTGTACGCATTTGGTGAAGAACTACGATTTACATCCTCATCAAAAGAAAAAGTTTTCAATAAATTCAAATTTAAATCGTACTCTTGCACGATGATTTCCCGACCCCGAATAGATTTCCATTTTGACAAAATGATCAAAAGAGTGCTATCCTTGGTGAAACTTATATTCATCCTGCTCAATCTTTGATCAGAAAGCATTTCCCTATGTTCAATTTCATAGTTCTCATCAAGCAGCCAA
>CAZVFU010000219.1:0-2434 GCA_964626595.1 uncultured Saprospiraceae bacterium | reverse complement strand
GGCTTTGCGCCTCAACAAGGACTCGAACCTTGGACCTACGGATTAACAGTCCGCCGCTCTAACCAACTGAGCTATTGAGGCATGTGTTTCTAAGGCGATGCAAATATATATGTTTCTCGACCTTTACGCAACAAATTTAGGGAAATAATTTATCAAGGAAACGAAATGGGAAAGTTTGGTGATCTTGAGTTTTTATGCTTATTTTGCGGAGGATAAATCAACAGCTTATGGCTTCTGGCGGTGAAAATTACGGAAAGAAAGGATATGCGCTCATGTGGATTGGTATCGCGCTTTTTCTTTTGCTTGTGCTTATACTCTATGTGTATAACATGAATTTTAACAATATCAATCCCGTGGGCTAAGGATTTCTTCGCATGAAGAGGAATTGCTGCTCGCCTTGCCCAATATAAAATATACATATATGTGTAGCGGGGTCCTTATAGACTTCGCGAAAGGCGTCTATCTTATCAGGTGCAATGAGTTGCTTGGTCGAAAATTCTTCTAAGGTGGAAATATGCAAGGACCAATCATCCCCCGTTTCCTGATGCTGAACGATGGGAATACCCATGGCCAGCTCGTCTTCATGGTGGGCGACGATAATGGGATATTTACTGACACCTTCCCGAAATACGGTCTCTAATACCGCTTCCATGATGTCCTGATACGAGCGTAGCTCAAGCTCAATCTGCTGATAAAATTTTTCTTTACTCATTCTTTTCGATTTAAGCGCGCTATACTTTCAACGTGAGAGGTGTGAGGGAACATATCGACGGGTTGCACCACAGGAATATCGTACACTTCGGACAGTCGTGCGCAATCGCGTGCCTGCGTGGCGGGATTGCAGGATACATAGACGATGCGCGGTGGACGCACTTCCAATAAGTAGTTGATAACATCCTCGTGCATACCGGCGCGCGGGGGATCCGTAATGACCAGGTCCGGCGCGCCATACTTTTTGGTAAACTCGGGCTTTAAAATATCTTTTACATCGCCGGCAAAAAACTCCATCGGCCGATCGGGATGTCGCGCCGCATTCTTTTTAGCATCAGAAATGGCTTCTTCAACAATGTCTATGCCGACCACACGTCCGGCTTGCTCAGCGAGGTATAAGCCGATACTTCCAATGCCACAATACAGATCGTACACATTTTCATTGCCTTTCAGGCCGGCATACTCAATGACAAGATCGTATAGGTTTTGAGCCTGGCGGGTATTGGTCTGAAAAAAGGACTTGGGCCCCAGGTCGTAGCTGACCTCACCTAACTGAATGCGCAAATATTCATCCCCCGACCAATGCTCGGCCTCTAAATCCTGCAGCGAATCATTTTTCTTGGCATTTTCCATGAAATAGTACGACGTAATGGCGGGAAAGTTCGACTGTAAATGCTTGAAAAGTGCATCAATATCATCCGCTTTGCGTTCAAAGGCTACCAAAGTCAACATCCATTGACCCTCTTCATTATTACGCAGAACGAGGGCGCGCAGCCAGCCCGTTTGTTCCCGAGCATCGTAAAACGTCCAACCTTGCTCAATAGCAAAGGCTTTTACGGCATTTCGAATGGCATTCCCGGGCTCGGCCTGGAGCCAGCAGGTTTCCAAATCTACAATTTTATCGAATGCGCCCGGTCGGTGGAGACCCAGTGCGTAGCGACCATCGATCTCGCCTCCCTCCGCAATCTCAGCTTCTGTGATCCAACGTTTGGCGGAAAAGCTGTACTCCATTTTATTGCGGTAGGCCGTAGTCTGAGGAGCGGGTAGAATGGGCCGTATTTCGGTGTCTGTTAATCCGGCGATCCGACGCATGGCGTCCGAAACACTTCTTTCTTTATGTTCGATCTGCCCCGCATAGGAAAAGTGTTGCCATTTGCAACCACCGCAATCGTCAAAATGCTGACAGAAAGCCTCTTTGCGCTGCGGGGAGGGTTCTTTTATTTCTTGCACAATCCCTTGCCACACGCCCTTTTTCTTGCGTAGACCCAGTACGTCGGCTCGGTCGCCCGGCACTCCCCCTTCTATAAAAATGACTTCGCCGGACGGCGCGCGCCCCACAGCTTTTCCCTTATGCCCAATACCGGTGATTTCTACATCCGCAAAAGGCTTCTTTTTTCGTCTCCCCATAGAAGGCAAAAATACAAAATATGTTATCGATGTCAACGGCTTTGTATTGCGATTGGAGATTAACACCGGCCGATAAGGGCTGCGTCATGCGTTATTTGCTTATTGCGGTGGAGATTACCGCCTTATTACCTTTCTTTCGGGTGTCTGAATCACGACCACGCTTTTAGCGTGATTCCGCGATAATCTGGTCGCTCCACCAGTCACGCTTAGCGTGAGATTTCACAGATTTTAAAAGATCACACAGATTCTAAAGGGATATAATTGACCGTCGATAGACATCGAAGCCGGACAGCCTCAATAAAAGCGGGCCGAACCC
>CAZVFU010000218.1:0-2441 GCA_964626595.1 uncultured Saprospiraceae bacterium | reverse complement strand
CGAATTCGAGCGCCGTAGGTGCGGCATCTTAAAAGTCACCGCGATAGGCCGCACAGACAGGGCGGCCCTGCCTCTGGATCTTGGCACTCTTTCCATGGCGGTTTGTGTTTTGCGTTCGCTCGCCACCAACCCCTAAAAGAAGGCCTGGCGCGCAGGCCCCGCAAGGGGTGGGAAGGGCGCCGAGCAAAGCGATGGCGGTCCCGAGGATCGCCTTTGGCGACCTCGAGGACGGAACCCCTGGACGACCCGACGCGAGGGAACAGAGTGACCGAGGGATGCGGCCAAAACACATAAAAACCTGAGGAAAACGGAACAAAAATCCCTATCTTTGAGGAACAATAGGGTACTTACCCGCAAAAATTCAAGCTATGAAATTTGTTGCTCATATCGATATCATGCCCCTGGAAGAACTGTTGGATCCTCAGGGAAAAGCGGTCTTGAAAAATTTACATCATATTGATATTGATGCTGTGGAACAGCTGAGAATCGGTAAGCATGTGCGCATGGAGCTGGATGCGAAAAATCAAGATCAGGCTGAGGAGATCGTGGAACGAGCTTGTAAAAAATTGCTGGCGAATGTCATTATGGAGGATTACGCTTATGAAGTGAAGCCGAAAGAGAGCGCATAATGTTGTATGTAGTCCCGACGCCCATTGGGAATTTGGAGGATATGAGCTATCGGGCAGTGTCAACGCTGCGAGAGGTGGATCAAATTCTGGCAGAAGATACCCGACAAGCGAAAAAACTTTGTAATCACTACGATATTGATACGCCACTGGCGTCTTTTCACATGCACAATGAACATCATCGTGTAGAGGGATGGGTCGCTGAGCTCCAGGCGGGTAAGCGTATCGCTCAAATTTCTGACGCGGGCATGCCGGGAATTTCAGATCCGGGATTTTTGCTGGTACGAGCGTGTGTAGAGGCTCTTATTCCGCTCACGGTGTTGCCGGGATCGACTGCTTTTCTACCTGCTCTGGTCGCTTCGGGTCTACCCTGCGATCGATTTTACTTTGAGGGCTTTTTACCTCCCAAAAAGGGGAAGAATACTCGACTGGAATACCTCAAGGCTTCTGAGGAAACCCTGGTTCTCTACGTGTCGCCCTATAAAGCGATCAAGGACCTGAAAAAACTGATTGAATTTTTGGGCCCGGATAGACCGGCTTGTCTGGCTCGAGAAATTAGCAAAATTCACGAAGAGTTTTTGCGAGGGACACTATCCGAAATTTTGGAGAATTTGCAGCAGCGAACGAAAATTCGTGGCGAAATCACGCTGGTGGTCGCTGGAAATAAAAGCGCATAAATGGTTATCTTTTGAAAAGAAAACCTTATCTTTTAGTCTCATTATTACACCTATAAAATGACCTATAAATGAATGAAACGGTAAAGAAACTAAAAGATATTCGAAGCAAATGTTGCGTGACAATTACCCTAAAAACGCACCGAACGCGTCCGGAAAATGAAAAGGACGAAATCCGATTGCGAAGTTTACTTCAGGATGTAGAAAAGCGCCTGCACGATGATTATGAAGTTCGATTTGCCCGGGCGGTTATGGAAAAACTGGAAGCAGCAGCTCAAAGCGTTGATCACAACCACAATCAGGAAGGCCTGGCTATTTTTGTCAATGACGAGGATATTTCTGAAGTGGTGCGCGTGCCGATTGCTCTTGAAAATCGCATAGTCATAGACCCGACTTTTGCTACCCGACCGCTCGTGCGGGCTATGCAGCAGGATGCGGCTTATTACGTACTTGTATTAGATCGGCGTAAAGCGCGACTGCTGGAAGCTTACAATGACCAATTGGTAAATGAAGTGGCCGGGGAGTTTCCCATAGAGAATACGGATCACTACTCGACCGACAAACATAAGCTGTCCATGAACAAGGGGACGGACAACCTCATTGAAACGTTTTTCAATGGCGTGGATAAGGAGGTCCTTAAGGTGATTCATCAACACCCAAAACCTTTGCTAATTTGTACTGAGGAGCGGAATTATTACCACTATCGAAAAATAGCGGATAAGCGCGAGGTCATTATTGGCCACCTGAACAAAAACCGCATGGAGGAGAAAGCGGGACACATTATTGCGGATGCCTGGCCGGTCGTCAAGGCTTATAATCAACAAAAAAATGAGGAACGGATCGGCGAATTGCGTCAGGCGGTAAATACCGGGCAATTCATGAGTGACTACAACGATATTTGGAGTGCCATTCGCATCGGACGAGGAAAGACTTTATTTATTCAGGAAGGGCTTTTTCAACCCGCGATTATCACTGAAGAGGATCGGCTGGAGCTGGTCGATGAAGATCAAACGACAGAAAAGGGTGTGATCGATGATATTATCGACGATATGATAGAAGAGAACTTGCGCTTTGGTGGAGATAATGTGTTTTTGTCCGAGGGAGACTTAGATGATTTCCAGGGTTTGGCTTTAGTCACGAG
>CAZVFU010000217.1:0-2457 GCA_964626595.1 uncultured Saprospiraceae bacterium | reverse complement strand
ACAGATTGGACAATATTCGTATAGCCTTTTGTATCTGCTGTCATCAACTTTTTTAGACCGGCGTGTCCCTTTTGTTGATATACGAGTTCACAAATAGCCGCACCCGCTGGGTATGCAGTCTGGTATCCATTATTTCGCTCTTCTTGAGATATCGTTGTATAAAAATTTATGGTTTCTGAGTCCGTATTTAAATCCTTCGCCAGCTTACTCATTAGGTCTTCATATTCTTGTGCGTTTACTTTCGTCCCAAAGAAAACGGCCATCCCTTCTTCAATTACATGACCTCTCTTATCGTTTGGAGGAAGAAGTTTATGTATGAATTCATGGGGGTAAAATTCATTTCCTTTGGCCGTTAATATCATTCCTTCTCTTGCTTTACCTGTCGTTATTCCAACAAAATAGTAATCGAAGTTTTCAAGTAACCCCATAGCATCTTTGCTACTTGTCACGTAATACTTGAACGTATCATTGAAATTGGGATTATAATTTTTAATAAACTCATCGCAGAAGTGTTTTGCCCGTGCGGCTTCATGGGTGTCAAATTGGTGGCTGGGTGGGTATATATATTCAATATATCCATGCTTTTTTGTTGACCAGTTTTTTGATAGATCGATAATTAGGTTTTCCAAGACCCATTGACCCTCTTCTCGAACTGCATTTAGTTTCTGTATGCACCAAACCTTAGAGCCAGCATATTTGGGATCAGTAGTTGCTGATGAGAAAAGAACTCTAATTTGATATTTTTCTCCTATTCGCTCTACAGACATGACAAAGGGCGAGAAGTACTGAAATAAAGTTGAGGCATTCATTCCTCCCTGAAAAATACTTGCTCTAGAAAAGTCAAAGTCCCTGTACAGCTCTTTTTCTCTCTTGTTCCAATAGGGATTGTCATAAATGGAGTCCGGTTTTGACCTATAGTAGTTTTCATAAAGCGCAATGACAGCCCGTACGTCTTCTGAGGTCGTATCAACCCTTGAGCTAACAAGAAGGCTTATGGGGTCAGCTTGGTCTTGACCTGTGGAAGCATTGAGGTTTGCAAGAACCCCTACGATTACTATGAGCACAGTTTTTCTCATGTTTTGTACTATGGTTTACAGTATTTATAAAATGTGTTTTAATACCCCTTATTTTGTAGCCATGATTAACCCTCAGCAGATGGGCGTCGGCTCTTTAGGAATTTGAACTGACCGTTATGATTTGATTCATGCTCACACACATGAACCATTTACAGTAATTATTAGTAGGTCCCCAGGGCCAATCTTTATCCACTTTCATTAGCCAATCATCTTCTCGTTTAGCAAGTTCTTCAAGGGTGTCTTTCCTGACATTTTCCAATTTCTCAAGAGAGGAGTCCAAACTATTCCCTGTAATTTTTTCGTGCTTCCTCTCCGGATCCGAAAGCGATGCCCAGTTTTTTGTGTGTTTGATCGGATACATTATCCTGCCGCTCTGTCCTTAGCTCATATTCTTTATTTTATGCTATAAAATTATAAGCTTCCCGGAGCCAATCAGGATTCCTTTTGCTCTCACTAAAAAAAAGTATGCTCCACTGCGAAGATTTCCTTTTTCAAAAAATATTTTACCCTCATCATACCTTGTCGGACAATCTACTTTCACGCCCTTCATGTCTATTATCTGTAAGCTAACATCTTTATAGATGTCTGAAGGTAGTATTATGGTTCCTTCTGATTCAATGGGATTTGGAAAAGCTTTTAGACTAGACACACTCATAGGGGTATTGACAATAGAAGTTGTTTCATCACATCCCTGATTGGAGCCCACCCTAAGGAATAGGTCATCAAAATATGAATCATTATCTGTTCCTGCATTGCGAGTTCCTTTCAACTCCACTTGTATGGTTCTTGTCATCTCTGGAATACTGTCCCAAAGACTGAACATTGTCCATGAATTATTAAGCGTAGAAATGGTACTACTGGAGCCGACTTCAACACTATTTTGGTCAAGGAATATCAGTCGCATTTCAGGGAGGTCTGAACCACTAAAGTTTGATAGATGTCCTCCAAAATTTACGGGAAAGTTTCCGGAATCAATGGAGTCAGCATATACAGATACATCAACAGCTTGTAAGCATACTCCTAATGGGCTTTCTTCACAAAGACCACCAACTGCAAAGTATCTTTCTCCTGAAAAGGAAGATATCCCATTACAAACTCCGTTGGTTAATGACTCGACAATTCCTTCTGTTACTGTCCAGTTCATCAGACTGTCTTCAGCTCCAAAATTCAATAAAAGGTTGGGGGAAGCTATGGACGCTCCGGTGCTAAATGAAACAGGTGCAGTCCAATCACTCCAGTTGAGTTCTCTATCCCGATACCGAACTCTCCACGAATAGGTCGTGTTTTCGGCAAGCCCTAATATTTTTTCGTCACTAAGGTCATCGCCAGCTTGAGTATCTTCCTCGTCATACCAGTTTTCAAAGTTTTTCCAACTTTCTGC
>CAZVFU010000216.1:0-2461 GCA_964626595.1 uncultured Saprospiraceae bacterium | reverse complement strand
TTGGGAGGGCAAAAAGTAGGGTTTAAAAAGTGGGCAGGCTTTGGGCGCTGGCCCTGAAAGGTCCTCGAAAGTTCAACGCACCTGAGAGAATGGGTGAAGCCAAAAGTAAAGAAATAAAATGTGGACGTGCTTTGCTCTGCCGAAGCCAATGCGTAGGCGGGCATAGCGCGTCAGCCCTTAGAGAAACAAAATAACCGAATAGAATCACGTTCCACAGTCCCTGTATGCCTCCCGGCTAATACACTATATGATAGGGTTAGTTGACAAACGACTAAAACGAAATAGAGGATACCGCCGACCCCCGCATTTACATCTTCACATTCCGCAATGCCGGATTCGAGTTCTTTTTTCTCAACGACTCAGTCAGAAGCATTTTACGCAAACGTAAACTCTCCGGAGTGACTTCCAAATATTCATCGTCATTGAGATATTCCATGTGCTCTTCCAGCGACATGCGACGCGGGGGTGCCAGACGAGCCTTATCATCTGCACCCGAGGAGCGCATATTGGTTAGTTTTTTCCCTTTGGTTACATTGACCACCAAGTCATTTTCGCGAATGTGTTCGCCGACGACCTGACCTTCGTATACTTCTTCCTGAGGACCGACGAAGAATGTTCCGCGATCCTGCAATTTATCCAGCGCGTAGGCTAAAACCGTACCGCTTTCATGCACAACGAGTGCACCTTTGCTTCGCGATGGAATATCTCCTTTCCAGGGGGCAAACTCTGAGAATCGGTGAGCCATGATGGCCTGTCCGGCAGATAAGTTCAACACTTGTGTTCGCAAGCCAATGATGCCACGAGAAGGAATTTCAAATTCCAAATGCATCATGTCTCCTCTAGGCTCCATGACTTTCATCTCACCTTTGCGCTGATTGACAACCTCGATCATCTTTCCACTCTTCTCTTCCGGTACATCGATGATGAGAGACTCCATCGGCTCGTGCTTTTTTCCATCGATTTCTTTCACAATGACCCGCGGATTCCCTACCTGCAACTCAAAGCCCTCCCGGCGCATCGTTTCAATCAATACCGATAGGTGCATCACACCCCGTCCGTAGACTAATATCTGATCCGGGGACTCTGTATCTTCCAGTCGCAGAGCCAGATTTCGTTCGGTCTCTTTTTCCAAACGTTCGCGAACTTGTCGTGAAGTCACAAACTTACCTTCTTTACCGAAGAAAGGAGAGTCATTAATCGTAAATAGCATATTCATCGTCGGCTCATCGATCGCGATCGTGGCCATTCCTTCAGGAAATTCAGCATCCGTAATTGTATCACCGATATCAAAGGTTTCAATCCCAGTCAAGGCACATAAATCGCCCGCTTCAACCTCATCTACTTTTTTCCGACCCAGGCCTTCAAATACATAAAGGTCCTTCACCGGCGATTTTTTTACGCTTCCATCTCGCTTCACTACAGCGACGCGCATACCCTTTTTGATCGTCCCACGATTCACCCGGCCTATCGCAATCCGACCCACATAATTGGAATAGTCAATAGTTGTGATCTGCAACTGCAAAGTTCCTTCGGTAGTCTCCTTTGGCTCCGGCACATGCTCAATCACCATATCCAACAAGGTGAAAACGTCCTCCGCCGGCTCATTGGCGTCCTGACTCATCCACCCGTTCTTCGCCGATCCATAGGCCGTAGGAAAGTCCAACTGCTCTTCGGTGGCATCCAAATTAAACATCAGGTCAAACACTTCCTCATGTACTTCTTCCGGTCGACAATTGTCTTTATCCACCTTATTGATTACCACGATCGGCTTCTTACCCATAGAGAGGGCCTTTTGCAATACATAGCGTGTCTGCGGCATGGGCCCCTCAAAGGCATCAACCAATAGCAACACTCCATCGGCCATATTCAACACCCGCTCTACCTCACCTCCAAAATCGGCGTGACCCGGCGTATCAATAATATTGATTTTTGTGCCTTTATAATTGATCGACACATTCTTCGAGAAAATAGTAATTCCCCGCTCGCGCTCTTGCTCGTTACTATCCAGAATGAGGTCTTCGCCACCAGCACTCGGCTCCAGCGTTTGCGTTTGTTGCAAAATTTTATCCACCAGGGTCGTCTTTCCGTGATCGACGTGGGCGATGATAGCGATATTTCTTAAGTTGGCCATAACAGTAGTTTTCAGGCCGCAAAGGTAGCCTTTAAATTCCACATCACCGATTTTATTTTTCAGAGAGGTGTAATGATTATTTTTTTGTGGTTTTGGGCGTGCCCCCAGGGAGCCGTCAGAGAGCGGATCCCTGGGGTCGGGCCCCTCCGGGGTTCCGTACTTCGGCCGCCGCAAAGTCGGTGCGGCAGCCTTCGCACCTCGCCTAGTCGGCGAGCCCTCCGTACCCCTCACGCGGGGATGCGGTAGATTCAAATCAATCTTTCGATTCATCCAGAAGGTGAATCTTAAACCCTTTTCGCCAAAAGCTAAAAGCCAATAGATTTTTTCTCG
>CAZVFU010000215.1:0-2463 GCA_964626595.1 uncultured Saprospiraceae bacterium | reverse complement strand
AGCACCTGACTCATAATCAGGTGGTCCCAGGTTCGAGCCCTGGTGGGCCCACAACCCCACAATTAGCCCCGTTGGATGGTTTCGACGGGGCTTTTTTCTTCTACACCTTTCGCCTGTTAAAGTGACTTTTGACGCCAACTTTCTCTATTTGGCCATTTTTACTTGATTGCCTTCTATCCAAGCCTTTTGACCGCATAAACAAAAAACACAATTTTTTGTAAGTTCGCATTTTTGGGATCCAAATTTTCTTGATGAGGCACATTCACATCGTTAGCTCCAGTCCGCGATCAGGGACGACCTTGCTTTTTGAACTGATGCGCAGCTCGTTTGAGATTGATTGCTATCCGACACACGAAGCGCGCATCGGAAAAAAACCGCCCAAAGATTGTCAGGTTTTGCTCACCAAATCGCCCAAGGACACTGTCGTTATGGATAGCATCCTGCGTTATGTGCCTTCGATTTACGTGCTTTTTGTGCTGCGGGACCCGAGAGATTCTGCGGTGAGTAAACATAAAAGTAAGCCCACGCATTACTACGGCTCCTTGCGGTATTGGTTTAATTATATGCCTTATTATGCCCGATTCAAGGATCATCCAAGGGTGTTAACGGTGAAGTACGAAGACCTGGTCGCCCAACCGGATGCTATTCAGGAGGAGATCCATGAACACCTTTCTTTTCTTGAGAAAACCCATCGGTTTTCTCAATATACCCGCCATGCAGAACCCTCTGAAAATGCCCAAAAAGCGCTGGGTGGGTTGCGAAAAATCAACACCTCTTCGATTGGCAATTGGCACAATCACAAATACAAATTAAAAAAGGATATTGATAAATTTGGGTCCATTGCTGATGACCTCATTCGCTTTGGATATGAAGAATCAAAAGATTGGGTCAAGGAGCTCGAAAAAACAAAAGAAAACCCCATTCAGCAACATGTTTCGCCTTTTTCTACCCAAGCTTTTATTCGAAAGAAACGAAGAACTCAAATTTTACGTGTTCCGAAGGTGTGGTTTTATCACAGTCGATTTTTTCGATAGCGAAGGTTGGACTTGGTATGCATAGAAAGAGTAAATTATTTTTTGATCGAGGACTCTAGCGGTAGGCGAAAAATAAGCAAAGCTATTCTTGCTTACCTTCTTCTACTTCTTAAAAATATCTTCGAACGAACATTACAGCTTCATATATCTTCGACAGAACTACTCGGGTTTTAGCACCTGGTCGCGAAATGGCTGCACCATCAGCGTGTCGGACATTTAGGCATAATTTTAATAGACTGGATTACAGGTTTTTTCAAGAGGTCGTCTTCACGCTTATTGCTTTCAGACTAAAAATGAAAAAGAAAAAGCCCTCGGAAGGGCTTTTTCTTATGTATCACATCTTATTCTATCAAATCAATTTGTCATAAAAGAAAGGAAAATCATATCACATTAGTAAACAGTAAAGACCGTTAAATAGTGAAAGATAACAAACTGTTTTTTTATTCCTCCTTTGCAACAAACCACTTAAAAGTCCATAGAAACATTACTAAACTTGTAATACTACTGACCAACAAAATAACACTCAAATCGTAAGAAACACCAAAAACGGGTTCAGCAAGAAAATAAAATGCGCAAAACATTAGGATGAAATCCAGAATAAGCATAAAAAAATGCCTATGTGTAAAACTTTCAAAATACTTTTTCATGATTACTTTTTTATGGATGATAATCTTTGTATGTTATAATTGCCGTATTCGCCGATGCTATTCTTTCTTGCCCACTTCTTCAGCATATAACTCTCTGCGAACTAACGGCGAGGCATCATCTAGATTTGCGCCTACTTCTCAGGCATTTTTCCTTTCTCTATCTCTTGCGAATTATTCGCCGAACCCATGACTGGTCTTCTGATTTGAAGTGCATGAAGTAAAGTCCCTGGGCGAGATGCTCAAAATGCAAGCGCGTTCGGGGTTCGAGAATATCTCCCTCCTGATGAAGTCGGCCCGTGACATCAAAAACCTGATACTCTACAACTCCTAATTTGCCATCATACTCTACTCTAATGTCGGACCTGAAGGGATTAGGGAAAACCGTTGGCCCTTCGTCGATGATAGAGATGGATTCGTGCTTTCTCACCTCATCGTAATTACTTCGAACCGTGAAGGTGTCAGAAACATAGGCTAAGTTGTCCCCCAGTGCGTACCGAAATAACATATCCTGCTTGAAAATCGGGGAATGAATGGTGAGTGTATCTGTATTTACGCCTCGAAAAATGGAATTTTCCGTAATATCTACAAATTGTCCCCCTTCATATACCTGCCACTGGGTGGAGGTATATACGTGCTCTCCAACGACATGGAGCTGAGCAGAGTCACCGAAGGAGACGCGCTGATCCACAGGAAATTCGGAAAGAACCTCATTGACTTTTTCCATTTGTATTTCTACTTTACACTGATCCCCATTCCAACCATCTGTGACCAATCCGTAATGC
>CAZVFU010000214.1:0-2480 GCA_964626595.1 uncultured Saprospiraceae bacterium | reverse complement strand
GCCCTGAAAGAGCGGCCCCTGCTTCCCGTAAATAAGGTAAGTCTACAGATTGATTTAGATGAGAACGGAGACCGCATATTTGGAATGGATCAGACCTTTCACCAGCACGAGGATTCAAGAGGTGTCGGACTCTATATGACCAAAACCCAGGTGGAGTCAATGGGCGGGGAAATCGCTGTGAAAAGTGAAGAAAAAAAAGGAACGACCTTTACAGCTACCTTTTAATGTTCGGAGGACGAATAAGGTATGCAGGAGCTCAGGCTCGCCCCCTCCCCGACCGCCAGGAGCTTTAAAATGCCAGACAGGAATTGTGTCTGGGGGATACATCCGCCAAGCGGCTGTTTTGATGCCAGCGATTTTATAAGCCTCGGATGTCTAAACAAAAATTGTATCTTGATGGAAAGAAAATAACCGGCGATGTGCCGATGTGCCTATGAGTCCATTTAATTTTCGCAGTCGAATTGTGTTTTTTCTGGAAAGGCAGTTTATCAAGGGACCTCAGTATCAATTATTAGCTGTTTTAGCTTTTATAGGTCTCCTGTCTCTATTAGGGGGCGCGCTGCTATGGCCTGTGGCCGAAGCCGACGAGTCTTTTGGGGATGCGGTATGGTGGGCTTTTCTACGACTTTCTGACCCAGGCTATCTCGGAGACGACGAGGGGATATGGCGCCGATTGGTGTCTACTTTTTTTACGATAGCGGGTTACGTGGTGTTTTTAGGTTCTTTAGTGGCGATTATAACGACCTGGCTAAACCGGAGAATTCGTTACCTGGAACAGGGTTTATCGCCAGTCCGATTTGAGAACCATATGGTTGTTCTCGGCTGGACAAACCGGACCCTGCCCATAGTCGCCGAACTGTTCTTATCTGAAGGACGAGTAAGACGCTTTTTGCGACTTCGGGGCTCCCGGCGTCTGCAGGTCGTGATTTTAGCTGAGGAGGTAAGTCCAGATATAGTGCAGCAAATCAAAGACCATCCTTTTTTGGCTCAAGAACTCGACCATATCATTTTGAGGTCGGGGCAGCCCATTGATTATGATCACCTCTTGAGAGTTAACGCTCCTGAAGCTGCTGCTATCATTGTTCCAACGGATACAAGCTCTGCACAAGCCTTATTAAGTCCAGACGTTCGCACGCTAAAAGCACTGCTTACGCTGCAAGAGCAAACGGCCGAGCAGGAAGAATTTGACCGCCCATACGTGGTGGCAGAACTCCAGGATGAAAATAAAAGGTCTGCAGCACGAGAAGCTTATAATGGCCCAATGGAGATTATTTCAAGTGATGCCGCCGTGGGCCGATTGGTGGCTCAGGTGGTTCGCCATCCGAAACTCTCCTGGGTGTATCATCAGTTGCTATCTCAAAATACCTTTAGCAACATTTTTGTCCGTCCTATCCCCGAAGGACCGCAACGGAACATCCGTGCGTGTCGAAGAGCGCTATCCCGTGCTATCATCATGGGACGCGTTTCTAAGAACGGAAGCGAAGAAATCATTGAGTTCAATATCTCCGACGATACGCAACTGCACCCCAATGACCGATTAATTATTATGGCTCGTTCGGCTGACGATGCGGCCGCATGGGAATCGAAAAATGCAATAAATCAGGCACATGGAGCCGCAGATTCACCGGTGATGCCAAAAGTAGATCCGCCCGTAAAACCATCTGACCTAAAGTTGCTCATCCTGGGCTGGAACGCTTATATTCCTCAATTTATCCGGAGCCTAAGCCGCGACAAGTCACGGCAATATGCTATACATAATGTAGCTTCCCGATCCATTGATGAACGTAAAGAAGAGATGGAGTACACCTTACCGAAAACGGCAGCCCTGGAACTGAATTATACCAATGCAGACTTTGTTCGTCTTATGGAAAGAGAACAACTAAATGTAGAGAAATACGATAAAATACTATTGGCGGGGACAGACCGCCTATCGAGTCAAGAGGAGAAAGATGCACGCACACTGGTTGGATTAGCCGTTTTGACTCAGGCCCTGAGCAATACAAATGCTAAGCCCCAAATCATTGTACAACTGGCCGATCCAGCCAACGGTCCCTTGCTGGAGCGGTATCAAACGGATATGATCATATCTCCGGTGGTGTTGAGTCATTTAATGGCACAAGTCGCTTTGCGTCCGGAGCTTTTCGCGATATATGAGGAACTGTTTTCAGTAACGGGCGCCGAAATTTCATTACATCCGTTGAGCGCCAGTGGAATCAAACCGGGAACGTATAAGTATCGGACGCTACGAAAACAGTCATTGCCCCAGGGCGGCACTCTTTTGGGTATTCTTACCGGATCAAACTACGCCACAAAACACCCTTCTTTTTGGGTGCCCCGCTCTTCAGAAGATGAGATAGCGGTGCGCGCCAAACACATGTTAGTGGTGTTACAATCCTAAATGAATAGATACCCAGAGTTCCGCAGGCACATTTTAGAGCTATTATATTTGCAATAAAACATATTAAATGATTAAATATTAT
>CAZVFU010000213.1:0-2515 GCA_964626595.1 uncultured Saprospiraceae bacterium | reverse complement strand
GCCGCCGCCGAATTTCGCTAAGAACGTCGACGGGCATTTGCGAAGGGCCGGGCTTACCATATGCCTGCCCGCACGGCCCAAATCTTTCACAAAACGTTGCGATAGGATCTCGATCTCCAGCACTGGTGATGGGTTCGATCACTTATCTTGAACCCAGCGTTTTAAGTGACTTTGCGAAATCACGCTTGAGCCTTCGATCGAATCGCTAGCTATTAAAGCCCGATCGCATGACGGCTATGCCGTCATATGGGTGGCCTGAGGGCCTTAGCACTCCCTCAATCTTTCATCACTCACTTTGACTGGGCTCGGTTCGACATCGCTCACCGCAACGCTGGGCATCGCTTTTTGTAAGCCAATCCCGCGGGACACCCCTTTACTTTAGGGGCCGGGGGAGCGGGCAGGAAGGCTTATTTCGGCAGCTCATTCAATGCACGAACGAATGATGGCTGCGCCATCATATAGTCTGCAGGCACGCGGGGTGCTTACTTTATGTTTATTTCTCCTTGCATTTTCTCCTCTGCGTCCTAACGCCAGGGCGTCATCAAGATTCGCGACTGCCGCTAAAGCGCCACTAAAGTCTGCGGTTTTTCTTTAGGGCTGGCGTACCGGAAATGCCCACCTCTGTCATCCATTTCATCCTGTTCATCCATGTTCGATAGCCTTGACCTTAACCTTAACCTTAACCTAAATTGATTGTGGGACACGGATTTGAGTGGAGCTTTAGCGTTATTTTAGAGATTTCACACCCCATTTTATAAATACAAACTGTGTGACTTAGAAAATGTAATTGTACTGAACGGTAAAGGACTGCACCACATTCAGTCCCCGGCTAAGTCTGGGGCTGCCATCCGGGTTGCGTTCGACACCATCGGGCTCATCCCAATCCGTTTTTTGGATGAAAATGTCGTGGTCGTAAAATAAGTTGACGACCAGATTGAGGGTGAGTCCGGAAAAGATTTGATAGCTCAGCTCATTTCTCCAGTCCAGGTCAACATTTTCCGGCTCCATCAGGTAATTTGAAAATAAAATGAGCTCGCTCTTATGCTGGAGCTTTTCATTGGCGTAGTTGTTTTTATATAGCGTTCGGAAACTGGCTCCAAATTGTAAAAAAACATTGTCAAAATCATTTTCAGATCGCCAGGCGGTTCCGTGAAGTCCTACTTTTTCTTCTTCGTTTCCGGGAATAGAAGCGATCCCATCATCAGCTACGATGACGGCTTTTAAGGAAGCGGGCGAAAGTGAAATCCGCCAATTTTCATTCGGCTGGAAGCGCGAACCCGGTGCGAAGGTAACTTGAGCGGGTGATAAAAAGCGGGATATGGGCCCTTCATTATTGCCCGATACATCTCGGAGAAAATTTCCTCTGTAAGTAGGAACGATTTGGCTGAAAAAGATAAAGTCGGCCGAATAGCTCCAGTGAGATCCACTGGATTTGTCGTAGGAGAAACTGCTGACCAAACGGAACTCATCTACCGTTTTTTGATAGGGTTTAGGCACGATATTACTGGCAATGACTGTCGACCCCGACCCCAATCGCTGAACAGCAAATAGGAGCGTCCCAATGTTCTCCCACTTGAGTCGCTTATTTTGATAAAAGGCAAAAACGGTGCTCACACCCCCAAATTGAATGCGATCCTCTCCTGCCCCTACTTTGGGGTTTATTTGTAAGAGTTGAAAAAAGTCCATGCCAAAAGCCATCCCAATCTGCCAGCCGCTTGAGTCCGTATTGACCTTTTTCTTTCGCAATTCATTTGCGCGGGAATGATCAATTTTTATTTGACCGGATGTCTCGAAACAGATCAACGTAAAAAACAGAAAAATAGAGAGTCGAACCATAGGTTATTCTTTATCTAAGCAAGACATACCATCATACATACCTTGCTTGCCAACGCAAATATAAGGATTTTTTATAATGTGTAACAATCAAGGATTGAGAAATTAAACGCGTTTTCCTTCTCCATCTATTTCATATTCATGGGTACTTTAACAAAACTTTAGGTTCCTGTTTTCCCGGTGAGTTTGCCGTTTCCGGTGAAACAGAGCCTCTGGCTTTGAAGCAAGCTGGCGGTTTGCGTCAGCGATGGGGAAGGACGCGACCCGGAGGGTCTGCGTGTCCTCACCGACCTTTGGAGGTGGTGAGGACCGATAGCCTGGACCGTAGCGACGCCTCTCCTTCAAGGCATACGCGTCAACTTTACTCAACATCCTCTTCGGATAAGTAGCTTTTCTTCCCTGTATTGGCCTTTTTCTAAGGAAAAAAGCCTGCTATTCTGTGAGCGCCCTGATTGCAAACGATCATATTTCTTCAACGCCCTCGCGCCGGCACGCCCCCAATCTTTCATCACCCCCTCGACTACGCTCGGGGCAACGCTTTTTGAGCGGCCAACCCCGCCGTACGGACTGTCGTTCGTAGGCGGGACCAGATCGCACGGTGTGCGCTCCGGAAAGGCAAAAAGCCGCCGGGCTGGTCCTCTTTGTACCGCGTTCCGCTGCATTTGAAGCACAAACATAAGAT
>CAZVFU010000212.1:0-2583 GCA_964626595.1 uncultured Saprospiraceae bacterium | reverse complement strand
ATGAGCTCTTCCTTGAATTTGAAACTAATGGGAGTTTCACTCAAGAAGGTTGGTCCGTCAGTTATACCTGTAATATTGGATCATTTGTTGATTTAAAGTATGATAATACCGGCTCCCAACAATTGTACACAGAGGGTTCTATTCTGGAATATGATTTTATTCTTGAAAATTTTGGCACCCTCGATGCAGGAAACTTTGACGTTGGTTTTTACGCGAGTGATGATGAAGAAATCGATACTTCAGATTTGCTCTTGTTTACACTTCCGATTGATAGTTTGTCTGCTCAGGCCACAATGAACCTCAGTGGTATGCAAGATATGCGGGACTCTCTGGCATCTGGCACCTACAACCATGTAGGTTTTATCATTGATCCACAAAATGAAGTCGAGGAAATAAATGAGGAAAACAACACTTTTACGGAAATCTTTGAAAGACTTTATATTCCCTATTGTGATGAATTAAAAATTATAACGGGATGTGAGGGAACGGTCAGTGACGGCAGTGGACCTAATGACGTGGTCCAATATACACAATGCTCCTGGCGAATCGAGTCAGAAAACAATGAATTTATTTATTTCGAGCTATTGAACGTAGACCTTTCCCTCTTTGACCACATAAGTGTATATGATGGAGACGACTCCAGTGCCGAATTGATTCGGGTGTATAGAGAATATAATAGCTTTTATCCTGTCGTGTCTTCTGGCAGTTCTATTTTCATAAAATATGAAAAAGCAATTCACTCAGCAGACGGTTGGGACGCTGAATACTTCTGCACAGATACCACCATCTCTAACTTAATTATGCAACCATCCAGTGATGCCATTAGTGATGGAAGCAGGGTTGACTTTGATCTCAGTATACGAAATAATGGGAATACGGCTTCACCGGAGACCATGGTCTACTTTTATGGTAGTGAGGATTTTAATTTTGATATGAGTGAAGATATCCTCATTGATTCTGCCGAATTGCCATCTATTGAAGCATTAGAGGAAGTGCAATTGAGCTATAGTATTGACCCTAGAAACAGCAGTCTACCCGGGAGGTATCGTCCTGTTGCGTTAATTGATGCGTTCAATCGCGTGGAAGAGTTAAGTGAAGAAGATAATCTGGAGATCTTCAGCGATCGATTTTATATTCCCTATTGCGCGGATACCACGACGGTTTTGGATGATTGCTTAGGTATCATTACGGATGGTAGCGGCGATCAGAATTTTACTCCGGAATCGAATTGCAGCTGGCTCATTGAAGCGGACTCCGGACAGTATGTCTCTTTATCGCTGCTAAGCGCTGATTTAGGTTCTACCTCAAACGAACTTCGATTGTATGACGGTGGGGATAGCTTCAGCCCCCTTATCGGTGATTTTAACGCCTTTACGGATGATCAGATATCGCAGACGATGATATCCACGGGTGACCGTATTTATGTTGAATTCGTCAGTTCTTCTGGCGGTGAAGCTGCCGGTTGGGACTTTGAATACAGTTGCACGGAAGATGTGGCGGTCAATTTTGATTTTTTTGGCCGCAACCCTGTTAGTGTGTCCGATGATAGAGTAAGATATGAGGTAGATATAAAAAACACTGGAAATGATACAACAGCTCAGTCAAAAATCTATTTTTTTGTATCATCTGACCAAAATATAAGTTCGAATAACATCGTACTAGATTCGATGACTATACCTCCCATCCAGCCCCACCAAGCATATTCAGTATATCGTGTTATTAGACCTAGTTTAGAATATCCGTCACTGCCCGGTGGCAGGTATTACGCCGGTTTTTCAATTGATCCTTTAGATGAGGTGGAAGAAATCAGTGAAAACGACAATGACTATATTAATGATAGACTTTTTGAAGTTCCCATTTGTGATGGAGAGATACAATTTGTAGATGACTGTATCGGAGTTCTAGACGATGGCAGTGGCAGTTCGGACTACCTCGACGATGCTGATTGCAAGTGGTTGATCGAAGGTCCTCTCGGCTCAAATATTAATTTGATATTTAATGATTTTGAAACCGAATCTTGTTGTGATTTTTTGCGGATATATGACGGATCGACCAATAGCGCCCCTCTTTTGGGCTCTTTTTCTGGATCTACACTGCCTCCCGACATACAGACAACAGCCCATCAGGCCTATATCGAATTCGAAACTAATTTTAGAGTCACAGATCCAGGCTGGGAGCTAGAATATGAATGCATAGGGATTTTAAGCAATCTTAAGTTTAAAGGCGGATCTCCGCAGGTTCAGCTCTCGAATAATACTTTAAATTTTGCAGCGGTAATTGAGAATGACGGTGTCCTACCAACGGGTGAATTTAAAATCGGCTATATTCTTTCAGAGGATAAAATACGGAACATAGATGATTATAATATAAGCTCTGAGACAGTCGAAAGTATAGACCCTGAGGAAGAAAAAGAATACCAAGAGACATTAGATATAACCAATCTAGCTGTTCCGCCTGGAGAATATTACCTAATCGTCCGTTTGGACGTGGATGAAGGTATTGAGGAAAATGATGAGATAGATAATGATTTTATATCCGCCTTTCCCATCGATATCCTAAGCAGCGTAGAAAACCCTGTCAACA
>CAZVFU010000211.1:0-2584 GCA_964626595.1 uncultured Saprospiraceae bacterium | reverse complement strand
TCTTCTATCTCTTCCGCCACCTCCGGATTATCCTCCATAAACTGCTTGGCTGCTTCCCGACCTTGTGCAATTTTAGCATCACCGTAGGAATACCATGACCCAGCTTTCCCGATGACATCCAGATCTACACCCAGATCGACCAATTCGCCGGATTTGGAAATCCCCGTGCCGTACATGATATCGAACTCAGCTACACGGAAAGGCGCCGCAATCTTGTTCTTTACGACCTTCACCTTTACATGATTTCCTACGACATTATTTTCTTTGTCCTTGATGGCCGGTCCCGAACGACGGATATCTAACCGTTGTGAGCAGTAAAACTTCAGCGCATTTCCACCTGTCGTCGTTTCGGGATTCCCGAACATGACCCCGATTTTCTCGCGCAACTGGTTGATGAAAATACAGCAACAGCCGGTTTTGCCAATCGTACCTGTAAGTTTCCGCATGGCTTGAGACATTAGTCGAGCCTGCAAACCCATTTTAGAGTCGCCCATCTCACCTTCGATTTCAGCGCGAGGCACCAAGGCCGCCACAGAGTCAATGACCAAAATATCTATGGCACCCGAGCGAATCAAATTCTCCGCAATTTCCAGCGCTTGCTCGCCATTATCCGGCTGCGAAATCAATAATTCTTGCGTATTTACACCCAAATTCTCCGCATAGGTCTTATCGAAGGCATGCTCGGCATCAATAAAGGCCGCGATACCCCCGGTTTTCTGACATTCGGCAATGGCGTGAATAGCTAGCGTCGTCTTTCCTGATGATTCCGGCCCGTAAATTTCTACAACACGACCACGAGGAAATCCGCCTACACCCAGGGCGATATCCAGCCCTAACGATCCCGTGGAAATGGCATCTACATCCACGACCTTTCGTTCACCCAATCGCATGACCGTGCCTTTTCCATACGTTTTATCCAGTCGGTCCATCGTCATTTTCAACGATTTCAGTTTCGCATCTTTTTCGCTCTTAGCCATATTATTCGTTTTTCTTTTTTCAGTAATGAGTGTATATGTCAGCTTAATTCGTTCCATTTCCCCACAAATGGGATCTCAAAACGGATACATAGAGACATATATAATAATACAAATATATCGGAATCGTTGCGATTCCACGCCCTTCACATGAATTATTTTTGTGATATTTTCTACGGCAGCTCATCGAGGACCGAAAGCAGGATCTCACACGCCTCCTCAATCTCCGTCGGACGGATATTTAAAGGCGGACAAATCCGAAAACTGTGGTTGTTATACAGAAACCAATCGGTGATGAGCCCCTTTTCTTTGGCAGCCCACATTAGCGCTTGCACTCGCTCAAATGTGCCTACATCCACCGCCATCCAAAGCCCAATGCCGCTAATGCCTATTACTTTCGGATGGCCGATTAGCGCCTCCCGAAATACCTGCGCTTTTTTTTCCACATCTGCGTACCAGCGATTTTCCATAATCAGACGGAGTGCCGCCTCACCCGTCGCGCAGGAAACCGGATGCCCGCCAAAAGTCGTACAATGACCTAAAATCGGATCCTTAGACATTTCTGCCATCAACTCCGGGCGACTAACAAATGCTCCGAGGGGCATCCCACCACCCAGCGCTTTCGCCAACAGTAGAATATCGGGCTCAATACCGCTGTGCATAAAGGCAAAAGGCTGGCCCGTTCGACCACAACCCACCTGAATCTCATCCAAAATCAGGAGCGCACCCACCTCGTCACAGCGCTGACGCACCGCTCGCAGCCAATCTACATCAGCCACCCGGCAGCCTGCCTCTCCCTGGTACGTCTCCATGATCACCGCCGCCGTGGACGCGCTGATGCGCTTCAGATCCACCATGTCATTGTATTCAATGAACCGCGTTCCCGGCACATACGGTCGAAAAGCCCGGGCAAAAGTATCGTCCGACATCAGCCCCGAGGTGCCGTGCGTAGAGCCGTGATAGGCCTTTTTACAGGCGATAATTTCGTGGCGCCCACTTGCCTTTTTCGCCAGTTTTAGGGCCGCTTCTGCCGCCTCCGTTCCCGAGTTTACAAAATAGGTCGAAGACAGCGATTCCGGCAGTAATGAAGCCAGATATTCCGCCAGACGCACCTGCGGCTCCTGAATATGCTCTCCGTACACCATCGTATGCATAAAACGGTCCATTTGCGCATGACCCGCCGCCAGCACCGCCGGATGACCATGGCCCACCGCCGCCGGCCCGATTCCCGAAATCAAATCCAGATACCGACGCCCGCGATCGTCATAAATATATACCCCCTCTGCGCGATCTACCGTCAAGCCAAAAGGCTCATCACTCGTCTGACCCACATGCGCCAGAAATAAGTCTTTTACATTTCGCATAATTTTCGTGCTTTCCGAACACAAAAGTACAGTATTCCTGCGGTCGCTTCATAGCCTCACCGTCAAATTCCCTTGGGCCTCTATTCTCTTTTTCTTTTTTGGCCGTGTCCCCCGCCCTCGAGATCGCTGCGCGCTCCTCGGGACGGCGGTCGCTACGCTTTGGGGCTCGCTATTCGCTCGGTCACCCCCGAAATACGGAGGCGACCCTGGCGGCCCCTCCGCATCGCTCACGGGGGGGACGGTCTA
>CAZVFU010000210.1:0-2598 GCA_964626595.1 uncultured Saprospiraceae bacterium | reverse complement strand
ACCCCGACCGCCTTGCGGCGGTTACTTGTCTGGGGGAGAGGAGTAATAAGTGCTAGCTTTACAGTAGCGTTGCTAAATAATACCAATAAAAAAAGCCCTGCTAAAATAGCAGGGCTTTTCTATTTTCAAGTCAGCAACTTACTATGAAATTGCTTCGTCGTATCGTCGGCTTACTTCATCCCAATTGATTACATTGAAAAATGCTTCCAAATAGTCGGGACGTCTGTTCTGATAATTTAGGTAATAGGCGTGTTCCCAAACATCAACACCTAAGATCGGTGTTCCATTTTCATCAACTACATCCATTAATGGATTATCCTGGTTAGGCGTATTAGTAACGGCCAATTTATTGTTTTTATCCACGATGAGCCACGCCCAACCGGATCCAAATTGCGTTCCGCCTGCATTTTTAAATTCATCTTTGAATTTGTCAAAAGATCCAAATTGATTATTGATCGCATCTCCTAAAGATCCCGAGGGCGTTCCGCCGCCGTTAGGACCCATCACTTCCCAAAATAAGCTGTGATTATAAAATCCTCCACCGTTGTTTCGGACACCTGCACCTGCAGCTGAAACATTCGCCAGAATATCTTCTATTGATTTTCCTTCATGATCAGTTCCCTCAATTGCTGCATTTAACTTTTTGGTATAGCCAGCATGGTGCTTGCCATGGTGAATTTCCATTGTTTTTGCATCAATATGCGGTTCTAATGCATCTTTTTCATAAGGTAGTTTTGGTAGTTCGAAAGCCATTTGTTTGTATTTTAGTTTGATAATATAAATGTATAACGACGACACCCTTGAAATGTTTGTATAGGCGAGGTGAAATTTATGGGTAAATAGGCATCAGAAACCCTTTTGAATTCCGTTAATTTGCAAGAGCAATTGGATTTTTTTTAAAGAATCGAATAGGTGAACGGTTCATGCCACCTGTATTCGCATAATAAAAACAGCTTATGGCCACAGATAAACGAAAGGAAAAGGATAGTTTGGGATACGTAGAAGTTCCCGTCGACAAGTATTGGGGAGCACAGACCCAGCGTTCATATCAGAATTTTAAAATTGGAGGACACCGGATGCCAGCTGAAGTGATTCGGGCATTTGCGATTTTGAAAAAAGCAGCAGCGCTGACCAATCAGGATTTGGGCGTTTTAGACGGAAATAAAGCCCAGCTGATAGCTCAGGTTTGTGATGAGATTATTGCGGGAAATTGGGACGATGAGTTTCCGCTGGTCGTCTGGCAGACCGGTTCGGGAACCCAGTCAAACATGAACACGAATGAAGTGATCGCAAATCGAGGTCATGTCTTACAGGGTGGTGAATTGACAGATGAAAAAAAGATTTTACATCCCAATGACGATGTAAATAAATCTCAGTCTTCAAACGATACTTTTCCGACGGCAATGCACATTGCCGCTTACAAAAAGCTGCACGAGCATATGCTGCCTCAGGTTAAGTATTTGCGAGATGTTCTCCATGAGAAAGCCGAAGCCTATAATGATGTGGTTAAGATTGGTCGAACGCATTTCATGGATGCGACTCCCGTTACTGTAGGACAAGAACTGTCCGCTTACGTTTCCCAGTTAGATCATGGTATCCATGCTGTTCGAAGTACTTTAGATCACCTTGGAGAAATCGCATTAGGAGGTACGGCAGTAGGAACGGGGCTAAATACGCCGGAAGGATATCCTGAGAAGGTAGCGCAGAAAATATCTGAGCTGACGGACCTTCCTTTCCGCACAGCTCCGAACAAATTTGAGGCTCTTTCGGCGCACGACGCAATTGTGGAGACGCACGGAGCGCTTAAAACATTGGCAGTTTCTTTAATGAAAATCGGGAATGATATCCGCATGTTGGCTTCCGGGCCTCGATGCGGAATCGGTGAATACATCATTCCCGCTAACGAGCCCGGATCGTCTATCATGCCTGGAAAGGTAAATCCGACTCAGGCAGAAGCCTTAACGATGGCTATGGCACAAGTAATAGGTAATGATGTGGCGATCAATGTTGGAGGAATGAATGGCCATTTCCAACTTAATGTATTTAAGCCTCAGATGATTTTCAACTTTTTGATGTCAGCGGATTTGATCGGAGACGCCTGCCGTAGCTTTGCTGACAATTGCGTGAGTGGACTGAAGCCAAATGAATCGGCCATCCGGGAGAATCTGAACAATTCTCTGATGTTAGTGACGGCCCTGAATACAAAAATTGGTTATGACAAAGCAGCTGAGATCGCCAAAAAAGCCTACGCAGAAGGAACGACTCTGAAGGAAGCGGCGATTGCACTCGATTATTTGACTGCCGAACAATTCGAGGAATGGGTGAAGCCGGGGGATATGGTGGGGCGATCTTAGACCTTGAACTGCTGTGCAAGGTATTGATCATCCTGTGTTGTGGCTTTCCTCAATTCTATTCGGGTAAAAAGATAAGTTTTACCGATAGATTCAAATGTAATTTGAAAGACTATAGGGTATTCCGAGTCGTAGTTCTAAGAGCCTGCTTTTCGCGCAAGGGATAGTAGGGGCCGGGAGCGGAGCGAACGGGTCCCGGGGAACGCCTGCGGCGTCCTCGAGGACGGAACCCCCGCATAGCCCGACC
>CAZVFU010000209.1:0-2610 GCA_964626595.1 uncultured Saprospiraceae bacterium | reverse complement strand
GCCGAGCGAATAGCGAGCCCCGCAACGTAACGCCGACCCCCATTTTGGGGGGCGGATCGCCCCTATAAAAAAGAGAAAAATACAGTTCATCCGTCTCTTTCGACGGTTCATCTCTTTATGTGCCGTATCTTTAGCTCATCGGCTTCATCTTGCATTCATTATTAACCCTGGAAAATGACAAATATGAAACGGATGATTATGGTAGGATGCCTCTCTTTACTGTGCTGGATGGCTTACGGGCAGTCGTATGAAAAGGCGATGAAGAAGGCTTTTGATTTATGGGATGAGAGTAAAGATGAGCAGGCGGTAGCGCTATTTCAACGAATCGCTCAAGCGGAGCCGGACCAATGGCTGCCTTCGTACTATGCGGCGAATGTGGATATCGTGCATGCTTTTAATTACGCTCAAGAGGAGCAGGTAGAGCCTCTGCTGGAACGCGCTAAGGGTAATCTCACTGAGGCGAAACGGCGCTCGCCGAACAATAGCGAAATCACGACGCTGGAGGGGACGCTGTATACGGCCTATGTCACTATGAATCCCGCGGTCTATGGCCGAAAATATTCGGGGAAAATTATGCGCCTGCACGAGGAGGCGATCGCACAAAATCCCAATAATCCGAGAGCGCACATGAATTTGATTGAGTATGAAATGGGCTATGCGCGATTCATGGGTCAAGATGTCAGTGCGCAGTGTGATTTAATGAAAAATGTGGTCGTTCTTTTCGATGAATATGAGCGTGAAGGTCCTTTTGCTCCGCGATATGGAAAAGAGCGTGCCCTGGAAATTATAGAGAATTGCAATGAGTCGAAGTAACTTCAAATCGGTTTGGTTTCGCGATCAATTTAAGAAACAGTTTCGGTCCTCGGTGGGAACGGTGGTGATTCTGATTTTGGTCACGAGTGCGATTTCCATAATGCTCAACTCGGGGATCGTTTGGGCGGATATAAAAAACTGGGTGCTGTATTGCACGTATTATGGTTTTGCGCTGAGCATAGTCAATGGAATGATCATCGATGGACTGGATTATTACATTCCGTGGGAGAAAAATGCACAAAAACGGGCGCTGCTGGGTGTGGTGGGTCAGATCGTGATTAGTCTGCTTACGATTTTCATCCTCAATATTATTTTGTGGGTGTTTATCTACGGCTACGATTGGGATACGGTTTGGCGGCCATCGAATCGTGGATTTTATCTGGTGGCGCTGATCATCACGGTGATCATTTCGCTGACGTATCACTCGATCTATTTTTTCAAGGAAATACAGCAAGAGAAGCGGAAGTCGGCGGAGCTGGAAAAAGAGAAGGTTGAAAGTGAGCTTTACAATCTCCGGGCACATATGGACCCGCACTTTTTATTCAATTCGCTGAATGTGCTGTCGGGACTGATCGATGAGGATACGGAAAAGGCGCAGGAGTTTCTGGCGGCGCTCTCCCGGCTGTATCGAAATATTCTCGAAAAACAGGGGCAGACGCTGAGCACGGTGCGCGAAGAGCTGGAGTTTGCCCGCAGCTATATGGGATTGTACAAGAGTCGCTTTGAGGACGCGATTCGGTATGAGGTGGATTTGGAGCCGGGACAGGAGTCACAGCTTTTGCCTTCCTTGAGTTTGCAAATGCTCATTGAGAATGCCATTAAACACAATGCTTTTGACAAGGAGCACCCCTTGCTCGTGCAGATTCAGTCGAGGCCGGGGCACCTGGTCGTTTGGAATAACAAACGAAGCAAGCCGCAGATCGAGGAGAGCACCCGGAAAAGCCTGATAAATATACAATCTCGCTATGCCCTACTGGGCAAAGACAGTTTTGAGGTGCAGGACGAAAAGGAGGCGTTCTCCGTTCGACTGCCACTCATTCAAACACCAAAGAAAAACTAAAGGATGAAAGCAGCCATACTTGAAGATGAGGGGGTCGCTCTCCGCCGATTGAAAAAGATGCTGGAAGCGCTGGAGGTCGAAGTCATCGCTGAGGCGAGTTCCCTTGAGGAGTTTTCGGCCCTGGGTCCCCGACATGGATCGGTGGATGTGTATTTTCTCGATATCCACCTTACCGATGGGAATGTATTTGAATTTCTGGAACGACATCCCCTCAACAAGCCGATTATTTTCACGACGGCTTATGATCAATACGCCTTGCAGGCCTTTAAGCAATACAGCATCGACTATCTGCTGAAGCCTTTTAGCCGAAACGATCTGGCGGCGGCGCTGGAAAAGTACAAGCAACACTTTCGGTCCGAGCCGGAGCACATGGCTGCTCTCATTCGGCACTATCAAGAGGGGCCCGACTACCGCCGTCGCATCCGGATCAAGATCGGGGAAAAGATTCAGAGTATCCCCATGGAAGAGGTGCATCTGCTGTACAGCGAGCAGAAGATGACCATGGTGCGCACCGCTGGGGGGCGTTCGTATCCGGTGGATATCACCTTGTCGGCGCTGTCGTCAGAACTCGATCCCCGACAGTTTTTTCAAGTCAACCGAGGCGCTATCGTTCAAATCGATGCGATTCGGGAAGTGAATATTTACAGCAATAGTCGACTTAAGGTGCAGGTGCCGGATTGGGAGGGCGAGCCGATTATTGTGGCCCGGGAACGGGTCAATGATTTTAAGGATTGGTT
>CAZVFU010000208.1:1424-2623 GCA_964626595.1 uncultured Saprospiraceae bacterium | reverse complement strand
TCGGGACCCGCCCTCACCGGGCGGCCACTACCATCCCTGGCGCGGGGGGAATAGGAGAAATAGTAAACCAGTCCTCACTCTAAAGGTCTATTTAATCAGATTTTCAGATCCAATCGGAAATAAAAAAAGGCCCACGAGGAGTTACCCAGCGTGAGCCCGCGATGAAAATAAAGACACCTAAACAGGCCATTCTACTCTCGATCCATCAACATCGCTTCTAGTCGTTCGACTTTTTGCTCTAAGGTCTGCATCCGCTCTTCTCGATCCGCGGCTTGCTGTTCTTGTGTATGGATGGTATTCTGCAAATCCTCTATCGTTTCTTGCTGCAATTGGATGGCCTTAATAGCGACGATAGAAAAGCCCGCATAGTTCAGTGCCAAATTCTTTCCGTCTTCGCCTACTTTTTCCACCAATTCGGGAAAAATTTCCTCAATATCTTCTGCTATAAAGCCAAAGGTCATTTGCTTATTGGGATCTCGCTTAAAACTATATCGACTTGGTTCGAGCTCCATGACTTGCTGCAAAGTAGTGGCTCCTAAAGCGGAAATATTAGTTTTAAGTGCGCGGTTGCTGGTACTGGAATAGCTACCGGTTACATCATTAAAACTTCCCACGAGATTTTCACCTCCGGCTCTCGAGTACAAGGTCAAATTCCCATTACTATTTACGGTATACAAGACCCAGTAATTGTCATTATTCGCTTCGTTTTGCAATTTAAGTCCATGGTCAATTACCGATGCGTTACTGGGAAGGGTGCCGTGATATAAATGCAGATCAGTATCTGCCGACGCTGGAGAACCCATACTTATATCTCCGTCCGGTTTGATTTGAATACGGCGGGTACCATCCGCCACAAGAGCCAAGGTGCTTGATGATATCGTCCCCATAGCAATAGATCCTGCATCAGAGTTTTGGAGACGAAACTCTTTTGATCCATGAGTGAATCGAAATCGAGTATCATCCATATGAAGTCCATCTTGCGGATTGGTGGTTCCAATACCAATTTGATTTCCATCGTAGTTCAGACCTGAACTAGACACCACCCAGCTTTGTCCATTCCAGAAGGGAACGGATCCAGCAATTCCTCCATTAGGTAGCAAGCCTTGTGGTCCTCGTGGACCCTCTGGTCCCTGCTGTCCTTGAGGACCTTCCGGTCCTCGTGAACCCTCTGGCCCCTGTTGTCCTTGAGGACCCTCTGG
>CAZVFU010000208.1:0-1324 GCA_964626595.1 uncultured Saprospiraceae bacterium | reverse complement strand
ACCCTCTGGCCCCTGTTGTCCTTGAGGACCCTCTGGTCCTTGCGGTCCTCGTGGACCCTCTGGTCCAGGAGGACCCGGTTCGCCTCCAGCGGCAGCGTAAAGAGCATATGGAACACTAAGTAATTCTGAAGTACCAGACAGTGAGTAATTATCCCCACCCTCCGGATCAACTTCTATTTTAATAAAGTGACTTTTATTCTCCCAATCAACATTGGTAAGGGCGCCCTGGACTGTGTTTCCGTCGCCAATGATAAAACTGACAAGACCATTTGAGTTGGTATTGACCGATTGAGTTTCTACATATACCGCGGTTCCAAAAGCGGATTCTTCCAGGACTTGAATTCGAATGCCCACGGGAGCGTTGCTTATGAGATCATCGTCGGCGTCTCGAATGACCGCCTGATAGCTGAACCGCTCCGGCGACTGCGCCTGAATAAAAGCGGGGCTTCCAAAAAATATTAATAAGATTCCGAAAAATAAAAAATGTATAAGACGTTTCATTTGATTTAGTTTTTAATAATTTTAAATGATTCGATGTGATGATTTCCCTGCCAAATCTGCAAAATATAGGTAGCGGCGGGCAGCCGATGCAATTCAATGCGCGTATTTAAAGCCTCAAGGTTATTCTCCTCCCAGAGTTGCCCCTGAAAGTCCGTAATCCGGTATCGCAGATCGTCTCGGATCCGTTCATTGAGCGCAATATTCAGCCTGCCCACGGTTGGATTGGGGAAAATCGAGATCTCAATCTCATTTTTTCGGGGTTCGAAAATACTGACACTAAGCGACTCATAGGGCTGTTGCACCCCTTCGTTGAGATCGCCGGCGGCTCCGGAGATCGATTGATAAAACACCTGTCCTACAGAATAGGCCACGCTTCCATCACTTCCGGCGAAATCTCCACCGGAGGCTGTGACCGCCTGCTGAGCTCCTATTGGAACAGACAGGGCAGTCAGTAAAAAGGCGAAAAAAAATGTTTTGAATGTCATGGTGGTTGCTATTTTAAGATTTGAAAATAAAGGTTGTATCTACCAATGTATGATCGGCTAGAAAGTTATTTTTTATTGTTTTTCACTAATTTTTCGAGTTGATTAAAGCGTCGTTTCAAGTCGTTAATTTCCTCTTCCTGACGTTGCAATCGCTGCTCTTGCTCCTGCGCTAGTTTCTTCTGTTGAGCAATTTGCTTTTCTTGCTCACGATTTGTCTTTACTTGCTTATGCAGGCGTTGCTCTTGCTCCTCTATAATCTGCTGTTGCTCCTGAATGGCCTGAATAGCGATCACGCTCAGGCCACTGTAGTTTACGCCCAGTTTACTGTCCTCGCCTTC
>CAZVFU010000207.1:0-2627 GCA_964626595.1 uncultured Saprospiraceae bacterium | reverse complement strand
AAAAGCTAAAAGCTAAACCTTCACATTCAGCAGATAGTCCTTGATGTAGTCATCAAACGAACTTTGAAAAGAGTGAAAACGCACTTCGATCGGAAGCGCAAAAACCTGAGTATCTTTTTCCAAAAAGTATCCCTTATGCAACTCCAGTCTCATAGCATCTTTTTCAGTGGTGAGCAATATTTTCCGATTTCCGGACTGTTCTTGAAACCGATGTATGATATTGGAAATCTCATAGTTTGAAAATCGATGATGGTCTTCAAATGATAAATCATAGACATCCAAATGCTGTTCTTCCAGATAAGCCATGAGATAATCTGTATTGGCAATAGCAGAAACGAGAAATACGGAATCAAACTCCGATAAGTGGACGGATTGGGAAGGATTGAAAATATTGTAGGGACGTAAATACTTATAGTACGAGAAGAAGAGTTTCTGGTGATTTTGCAGATTCAACTTTTTGGAGATGTTTAACATCTGTTCAGAAGAGATTTCGTCCGGACATTTTGAGACGACAACGGCATCTGCCCGTTTTGCTCCACTCGCCCACTCCCGAAGACGTCCGCTTGGCATCAGGAAATCTTTATAATAAGGCTTGGCATATTCTGTGAGCAGAATATTTAAGCCCGGTTCAATAGAACGATGCTGAAAAGCATCATCTAGTAAAATGGTTTCTACTTCCGGATGTTTTGATAATAGTTTAGGCACTCCCATTCCCCGGTTTTCAGCGACACTTACCACTATATCGTCAAATTTTCTCGCATACTGGAGAGGCTCATCCCCAATTTCATAGGCTGATATATTTTCAGTTGCAATTAAAAAACCTTTTGTTTTACGACCATAACCGCGACTCATTGTAGCCAGGGAAATGTGGGGGCTAAGCAAGCGAATAAGATATTCTGTATGTGGCGTCTTGCCAGATCCGCCTACCGTGAGGTTTCCTACGGAAATAATCGGTAAAGAGAACCGAAAAGGTTTGAGAATTTCCCAGCGGTAAAGCAGGTTGTTGATGGAGACACCTATTCCGTATAATAACGAAAAAGGGATGAGGAGTATACGAATAAGGAGGTTGCGTACCATCTAACAAAGGTAGTGGAAATCTGTAGATCGGAAAGTGATTCATCGCACTGAAAAGCAATATTGAACTTAAGACTCCAGCTAAATAACGGAATGCCACTGGCTTCATGAATTACTTTCTGATCGAATCTAACCGAATGAATGCGACTGAGTTTAACGGATGGGCTGCAGTGTAACATAGGATTCTTCGACCACATCGGGTTGCTGTCGGGAACTCAAGAAATAGTTTCCGAATGCGCAGGACATACATTTTCGCTCATCACACCCATTGGTTTTGAGTTCAATGAGGGCCTGAGACTGCAGGGCGTTTTTGGCGCGAATGCCCTTTTCTTTCCATATGCGGATAATTTTATTGTTTTCTGGTGGCAATTCCGCTAAGGTCTCCAGCACTTCTTCGGCCTGACAACTTTCGGGGTAGAGCTTGGACCAGGCTAAGCGAAAAGGAATGACCACATTGATGAGTAATTTTCGAAATTGCTGTTCGCCCACAGAAGTGAGTGCCCGATTTGCCTTTTTGTCGAAGGTGTAATGATCAGACCAATACGCGGAAGGCTGAACACAAAGCGCCTTTCGAAGGTCTTCTAAAGGGGCATCCAAAATCCAGGGGAGCCATCGTCCAAAGCGGTGATAAATCATGGATAACTGTGCGAGCCGTACCGTAGGAAAGTTGGAGGGCCGCATGCGGAAAAACCGCCACTGAACGCCATTCATGGGACGTAAGTCGTAGGTGCGGTGCAGGAAAAGGAACTCCCGATTCAGCAGTTGGGGATATACTTCCCGGGCATTTTGAGGAATAAGCCCGGCTAAACCGAATAAGTAGGATTCGATTTGCTGCAGGAATGAGCGTTTTTTCCAAAGAAATCGGACGTCGACACGTCGAGCTAATTCTTCGTAGGCTTCCGAATTTACTTTACCTCCCATGTACTTGCACCAGAGGTAAAAGAGACACTGCTCGCCATCTCCATTAAATTGGTCGTGAATTTTGATAATTTGTTTTGCTTTGCGTTCCAGGCGCTGAACAGCCAGCCGTTCTAACCATTGCTCAATTTGAACGGCATGTAATCGATCCAAAAAGCTTTCACATGGGATTTCGCTCAGCGTATGTGAAAGCTGCTTGTACCGACCAAGTACGCCGGCCGGAATGCGATCTTTTAACTCCAGTGTAGGCATGGGCTGCCCGTTTTCCATAAATACAGGCTTGTCTGATTCAATCACAACGTGAAGAATTACGGCATTATAAGCCGGGTCATTTTGATGTTGATGAGCGATCCAGTCGGAAGCCTGAAGGTGTATTTCGACATGGCCTTCCCAGCTCACCCCATCAATCTTGATTTTTGCATTGAGAAAATCCGGACCTGCATTTTGATTGTGAATGCCCGGGCGGATAATTTGCAATTTGCCGCCGGTGGTGGTTATTAGCTTATTAAGGTCGTATTTGCCAATTTTCCATAAGTAATGTAAAAAATCCTCTTTCATCATTAGTCATTATTATTAATAGTATATCATTCCTTAGTGTAAGTTAGAGCTGAAAGTGTTCCCAGATCGATAAAAAA
>CAZVFU010000206.1:0-2663 GCA_964626595.1 uncultured Saprospiraceae bacterium | reverse complement strand
TTTCCCCAAAGGCAGAGAGCGTAAAGTCCTTTTCTTTTCCCGCGTCAGCGATGCGTAAGGGTGAGGGCCGGTATGACGGCCCGAAGATCCCGCGCCCTCAGCGCGGGAGCCGAACGAATAGAGAGCCCTGAAGCGTAGCGCACTCGAGGCTCCGCCGATAGGCGGAGCCTCGGTGGACGCCCAAAAACATAAAAAAAGACGCCTATATTCCCATTTCAAAAATAATGACAAGATGATTAAGGGGAGTGGCAGATGAGTGGTTTAAGCGCCGGTTTATGCCGCGTAAAAATATAAGATGATTCCAATGGCCAGCCAAAGATAAGAGGTGAGGGCAAGCCACTTTAATACCTTTTCGAGGAGTGGACTTTTGGGTGCCATTTCTTTGTGATGGTGTACGTCTCGGCCCTTGAAAAATCCAAGGTAGACCAGCAGGCCGGAGACGACTAAAAAGGCGATGTTAAGATAAAAGGTATAATCGAGAGCGAAATGCTCTTTTTCGGTGATGGAATTCGCAGAAATGTTGGGAATGAGACTGAACATATCTAAGCCGTAGTGCAATATCAGCGAGGTAAAAATAAGGGAGGTGAAGAGCAAAAAGAGGATGAAAAGCGACATTTTCCAGCCGTAATACCGGGCATGGATTCGCAGGACGGGAAAGACAACTAAATCACTGAAAATGAAGGCCATAACCCCGGCGAAACTTACGCCTTTTCCGAAGAGTAGGGCGGCCAGAGGGATATTCCCCATGGAGCCGATAAAGGTGAGGAATGCGGCTACGGGGCCGACGACGACATGTTGGAGGAGGGTGAGAAAGCTGAAGGAATCCTGCCCGACTCCGGAATGGATAAAAAGGGTTTGAAAAAAGGAATCCGGAACAAAGGCGGCTACGATACCTGCGATGGTAAATCCGATGGTGACATCTTTCCACACCATCTTCCACTCCATAGCGTACTGTTTGCCAATTTTAGCCCAGTTTTTGGGAGACTGCACCCGGGAAAGAAAAGGGGCGTTATCGACCTCTGCTTCGCGGGCTCCTTTGAGCCTCTTGCGGGCATTTTCAATTAAGTTTTTGGGCTTGATGAGGCGGATAAGCAGCCAGCTGATGAGAATAAGTAATATTCCCCCTACGTATTCGCCCACCACAAACTGCCAGCCCAGGAAGATGGAAATCAATATCCCGAGTTCAATGACCAAATTGGTAGAGGCCAGCAGAAAGGCAATGGAGGAGACAAAACTCGCGCCTTTTTGAAAGAGAGATTTTGAAGTGGCCAGAGCGGAAAAGCTACAAGAACTGCTGATGAAGCCAAAAAAGGTACCCAGAAAAACGCTTTTGCTGCCGCCGCCGCCCATGGTTTTTTGCATGCGTTGTTCGGTCACTAATATTTGAATGATAGAGCTAATCACATAGCCCAAAATAAAGGCCCATAAGGCCATCCAGAAAAAGCCTAAAGTGGTATGAGCCGCCTGGCCCCATTGATCTAAAAATGCATTCATGTGCGCGGTGTACTGGGTTTGAGATATTTATTAAAGAGTACGGTTTTTATCGCAGTATTCAAAATGAGGCGCTCTTTTTACTTCGTGAAATGTGGCCCCCTTTCCCCCTTCAATTTCAAAGGTATGGCCCTATTTTCATCTTGCCTCCTAAGAAGAGGGGCGCTTTTTGCGCAGATTTCTCGTTGCCAAATCCTGCTTAAATATCTTTTTGAGTAAGCCGTACAATTGGGGATGGTGCCTTTTGAGCAATCGGGGGCGTTCAAAAAAGTATTCGCTAACTACGGCAAAAAATTCTGCCTGGTTCGTTCCTCCATAGGGGTTTATGCCCGTGCCCCCTGCATAGATTTGGTCTATTTTTTGACGGATCATATCTATCCAGGGAATGGTGTACTGCCGTTCTAACAATACGTTCGGAATTCCATCCACATCACCGTCCTCCTTATCAATGAGGTGGACGAACTCATGTATAGCCGTATTTTTCTTATCCCTTTCATTTTTAAAGCCGTATTCCAATGCGGGTTTCGATAAAATCATCACCCCATTCATATAGCCATTCCCCACCATGCCCAATACATTGCGGTCGGGCCCCTGAGTTTCAAACTCTCGATTAAATCTACCGGGATAGACCAAGACCTCCCGGAGGCCTGAATATCGCCAATCCTCAAATTCAAATATGGGTATGACCGCACTGGATGCGACCAAAAGCTTATCCCGCTGATCTATTTGGGTTTCTATTCCCGTAATGCTGTAATTCAGTAAAAATTCCTGCACACGAGTCTCAAATTTTCGCTTTGCTTCCCGCGATAAGGACTGGTAAAATCCAACCTCCGCCGCTAGAATGTTTTGCTGATCTGCAGGCATAGGGCCCTTCGGTCGTTTCCAACGCGAATAGGATCTTCGTATCCACCATAAAACAAGAAGGGTAAGCAGGGCGATACTCAATATGGGGATCCAGGCATGCATAGGCGTCGGACTTCTTTTACAAAGATGCGTTATTTATGTTCTATCCCGAAAAATGCACCTATTTCCAGCGGTTTGATCCATCAGAAAGGGAGAATGGTTCGGTAGCAATACGTAACATCCATTTTAGGGGGTGTCCCCCGAGACGCCTTCGGCGCTCGAGGGCCGGGCTGTTTTAGTGTCATGACCACTAAATCCGTTACAGACCA
>CAZVFU010000205.1:0-2684 GCA_964626595.1 uncultured Saprospiraceae bacterium | reverse complement strand
ACATCCAAACGCACAGAGAAGGGGGGATTTACAGTAACAATGTTGTCGTTAAGTGGGGATAAAATATCCAGCTCCAAGGTGCCTTTCAATTCCATGATTCCTTCAGCGTTCTCTTCGTAAGAAGCAAAAACCAATTCGTAAGAGCCCTCCTCTAAAAAGAAGATTTGGTAGTTCCCGTCCGACTCTACTTTTGTGCTATTTTCGGCATTGGCAAAGGCCCGGCCATTTTGCTGTTGAACCTCATTGCTTCGATTATAAGAACCTTCAGTATATGCATAAACGACGATTTGGTCGCTGGAACTAAAGTTATCCTCGCAGTTTCCGAATATTGCTCCGATGTTACTTCTATTTACTACCCGGACTCCAGCTTCCAACTCTCCGGTACCAGTAAACTGGTAATCAGAGGCACCATTAGAGCGCTCGATACACTTTCGAAGGTCAAAATCTATAATAAAGTTGGATGTTGTTTCGGGCTTGATATCCAGATTCGTGCTTCAGATTAAGGTTTCTTCTCCCATGCCCAACATGTGAGTGGTCCCATCCGAATCTAAAACGTAACATCCAGGGCTATTGCCTTCTGCGTCTGTGTCATAATTAAGGTCTAGTTCGAGCACTTGATAGCTACCCGATTCGACTTCAGCCTCTACCAGCACATCCAACAGCCCGTTTTGGAGAGCATACACATCAAATGTAGATGTTTGGTAGCCCTCAATAGGGTCACCATCCAGTCGGATTTCCGAGATGGTGATAAATGTAGCTTCTATCCGCCTATCATCGATGGGAGCATCTGTAATCTCTAATCGCAAATCCCCCTTTAGGAGATCCATATTATTATTTTCATTATTATTCTCGTCACTGCAGGAAGACAAGCTGAAAGCAAAAAGACCAAAGATCAATAGAAAAAAGGGGTTAAGATTCATAATTCATTAGTTTATTTTGGTTTTTTAACGTTCCCGTGAGCTAGGTTAGCACCTCTTATGAATAAAGGCAAATGTAACTAAAGGCCAAACAAGCCAAAAATAACTCGACATGCGACCTTAAATTCTAATTTTCTTTCAAAGTATGACATATCTGTTTAGGTGAAATTACTAGAAAATTTTTGAAGATCGAGCGCTTCGAGATGGAATGCGCATTTCACAGCCTCCAGGTGAAGGGTTGTCGCCAAAAAAAATCGCACCGAAAACAGAAACCTACCCTAATCCACCCTTCTTTCTGCTTACAGGGGCTTTGCAACTTTAATAATACTAAAAATTTGTGTACGTAATATAGAACATAAAAGGTTGGTTAAACCCCACCACTTTTTCACAATAAATAGACCTTTTTGTAAGCTGCTACACAAAAAGCAGGTTTTATCCTTCAAGATAGCTAACCATCTGAACATCTGTTACGTTTTCTATATTAACAACCTATTAACTCACAAAAAAATTTTTATGAAAAATTCACTGATTTGGTTGAGTAGCCTTTTGTTATTTGGCGCTCTTTTTACTTTTACCTCTTGCGATGATGACGATGATGATGATATGGACATGGATCCACAGAACATCGTAGAATTTGCATCGAATAGCGATGATTATACCATTTTAGCAGAAGCTGTTGTGGCCGCCGGCCTCGATGATGACTTAAGTGGAGATGGCCCGTTTACAGTTTTCGCTCCCAATAATGCCGCTTTTCAGGCTTTATTAGATAGCAATGAGGACTGGGATGCACTTAGCGATATTCCTACCGAAACATTAACGGCTGTATTGACGCAGCATGTGATTGCAGGGGCAGAAGTTAATTCTTCATCTTTAGTAGACGGATATTATTCGACGCTTAGCGCTACGAGCTTTGGTGATGCCACAACGAGCTTATACGTGAATCTGGATGATGGTGTTACATTGAATGGAGGTCCTTCTGTAGATGTTCCCAATGTAGACGTTTCAAACGGAATAATTCACGGTATCGATGCTGTTATCGGTGTGCCAAATGTAGTCACTTTCGCTACAAGCAATCCGGCACTATCTAGCCTGGTCGCTGCCCTAACACGTGCAGATTTAACCACTGACTTTGTAGGTGCATTGAATGGTGATGGACCATTTACCGTTTTTGCACCGAGCAATGCTGCCTTCCAGGCATTATTGGACACCAACCCAGAATGGAATGAATTAGCAGATATTCCTGTAGCTACTTTGGAAGCGGTACTTTCCTACCATGTTTCTACAGCTGGCAATGTCCGTTCTACAGATTTGATGGATGACATGGCTGTTCCCACTTTAGGTGGAGAGTCGCTGACCGTCGACCTGTCAGGAACTGACGTCGTTATAGAAGGTGGAATGAGTAATGCTACGGTTATTGTTCCGGACATACAAGGATCAAATGGTGTGGTACACGTCATTGACACCGTGCTTCTACCCTAGAACTCGAATTGAATCGATTTGATAGTAGCCGAATCCGGATTTTTCCGGGTTCGGCTTTTTTTATGTCCGTTTAGCTTGTTTTGGATCCTTTTTTGGGCTTTGGGCCTGCCCCCTTATCGCCCGGCAATACGCCGAACGATAAGGGGTCGGGCTATCCGCTCGTAGTCAGGGCCCCACGCGCCGGCATCCGTAGGGCTGCGTAGGGTTTCCGTCCGGTCACCGCCTCGCCTTACGGCTGCTATCGGCGCCCGGGGCCCTGCCAACCGCTGCTATCCCTCAGGCGAAGAG
>CAZVFU010000204.1:0-2725 GCA_964626595.1 uncultured Saprospiraceae bacterium | reverse complement strand
AGGATGGAGCTATGGCTGGGCGAAAATGCTGGCTTTTAAAATAGGTCCTTGCCTTTTTGCTTCTATAGTTTCCTGTTTTGCTCGGTACAGGAGCGTCTCGGATCCTTAAGGAAGGAATTTCACCTCTAGAAGTGGCACATTATACTCCTAATTACTTGGCACTTATAAAGCGGAATGGGAGGCACAATTTGATCCGAAATAGCCAACTATTGTATAATTTCTCTTTTCATGAATCAAACTCAAAATGTCAAGTATTTTGCGCAAGATACTTGAAAATTGGCTACACTTATTTTCAAAAGATCGACATCTTCCATCCCCTATTGTGTTTGTCACTCAATTTTTTCGTCCTACTTCGCGGAGGCTCCCTAATATTTGGTATATTTCCTTTCCAATTATGACAAAGTGCTCCGTTTGTGCCATTGAAATTGAAGAAAATTATTGTCCTCGCTGTGGACAGTATTACACAACTCGTAGGATTACAAACAAAGGGCTTTTCTTAGATATCATTGACGGGCTGTTTTCATTGGAAAAGTCTTTAACCACAAATCTTAAAATCGGTATTCTATCTCCGGACTCACTTGTCCAAAATTACTGGAAGGGGTATAGGAGATACTATTTTAGTCCGGGTAAGTTCTTGACGATTGCCTTATTTTTCTTACTAATCAATTTTTTGGTTCAGGACAATTTTTTCGTTGTTACCGTGGCGTCTGAAAATATCGGACCCAATTTCCTATTGCTTTTCCTGGCTTTATTTCTTAATAGCTTAGCTTCCTGGATCGTCTATGTGCTCTATAAAAAGAATTTCAACGAACATTTTGTAATGAATATGTATACGCTTTCCCTATGGACGATATTACTGGCTCCTTTCTCCGTTTTATGGGGCTTTATTGGTGTGGAATACGTAGAGCAAATTTCAACTTTCCTTTATGTCCTCATCATAGGGGTGTGGAACAATCGGGTATTTTCTATGGTCTGGTGGAAGCGCGTAATTTATATCCTCCTCCATTACATGGTTTTCACTTTGTTGCTTTACGGGCTCGACTTTGTCTCCGATTGGGATGCCTCAGGCTGGTGGAATTTACTTTCTGTGGAGCTGGATTGAGGGCTTGGCCGCAGTTCTTTATTGGAAAAAGTAAAGCCGGGAGTTCTGTAAAGTAAAGGGCGGCAAGCTCATTTTCTTCTATGTAATAGTTTTTTCTCTCCTTACGTTAAGGATACATCATTCAAGATTTTATAAATTATCAACATGAAATATCCTAAGATTTCTCTAAGCCTATTCGTATTTTGCTTGTTTTGGGCAACTATTCAAAGCTGTTCGGAAGACTCTCATCTGGAAATAGAAAACTCGATGCAACAGGTGAAAGGATCCGACACCACTCTGGTTGAATATTTTTCAGCAGTTCCTTCATACGCCCCATCTGTAACGCTTAGCGATGCCAGTATAGGGTATGATTTTAGGGATAAAGAAGTTCAGCTGGTATCTACTGCGCTTGACGTTTGTTTTTTAGAGCTGGGAAAACATTGGCAGAAACATAAGTCTGTTCTTTTAGAGCGTGAGCATTCTAAATTGAATGTATACACTTATGATAATGGTACAGAATTACTGATATTAGATTACGGAGCGAAAGGTGAGAGGAAAAGTGAATATTTCTATAGTTCGAATATTTCAAGCACAAAAGATAGTGGAGCGTCGGGTATCATTCGATTAACTTGCAAAGGTTCTTGCTCTAATGAAGTTCAGAGCTGTTCGGGAATCGCCAATGTGTCCACGGGAAATGTAACTTGCAGCTGTCCATCTGACGACTGTTATATGGAGTTTTCAACTCTGGATTAGGTCTGTCTTTATAATAATGGGTTTCATTTTATTATTTTCACTCGAGTTGTAAAGAGTTCACTATGGAAAAAACGAATGCGTTTTCAATGGATGCAAAGGGGATCAAGGTGTTGAGCATCATCTCATTTGGCCTGATCGTGACCTTAATATGTGTTTTAATATGCCCGGAGGAGCCCAATTTATTGCTCCCAGCCGTTGTTAATGGCTTGTCCGCAGTGGCTTTGAATAGAATAATGGATCCTCCTAAAAAAAGCGTTTTTGCCGCCAGGTATAAAGAATTAAGAGCCATTACAGAGGTTCTTTTCGCTCTGGGTGCAATCGGGGTGCTTCTGGTATATTTCCTTTATTCCGAATGGTTCACCTTATTTCCCATTTTGATGGCTCCGGCTTTTATGCTTTCACTGTATTTAGTGATTCAATCTTCCTTCAGGGACCCCAAAGGATAAGCAAGTTTGGGCTCTATGGCGAAACAGGCTTGCCCAAAAATAATAAGTGGTAGGGCATGCCAACTTCGCAAAGCATTTTTTTTGGTCTAAAGACATATTTTTTATAGCTTAGTGGTAGGCAGGAATAGATCCCGCATATGCTTCGAAAGAAGCCTGGGACATTTCCTGCCTATTTATTTTCGCAACCCTTCTGATGACTCAGAGATTAGGTCATGATTTAAAAAAAAATTATTTACTTTAATATCGAATTGAAGTTCATTTTTCACAATGCACACCAAAACGGTATGATTCGAATCCTTCTTTTTTTATTTTCCCTGATCGTCTTTGCCAGCTGCCAAAGCATGCCGGAAGGCGCCGAAGCCGTCACCGATTTTCGAAAAGAAAAGTATCTCGGCTCATGGTATGAAATAGCTCGACTCGATCACCGATTTGAGCGCAATTTGAC
>CAZVFU010000203.1:0-2744 GCA_964626595.1 uncultured Saprospiraceae bacterium | reverse complement strand
TTCTACTTTAACCTTTCGACCTTCTACTTTAACCTTGCTATCCCTTACACCGCAAAGGATTCGCCACAGGCACATTCGCGCTGCGCGTTGGGGTTATTGAAATAAAAGCCCTTGCCATTCAAGCCCCCACTAAATTCCAACTTGGTATCGCACAAATACAAGAAACTTTTCAAATCACAGACTACTTTGACACCGTTGTCTTCGAATTCCTGATCATCCGGACGAAGTTCATCGTCAAATTCCATATTGTAGGTTAGTCCCGAGCAACCTCCGCTGGTGACACTCACCCGAACAAAGTGATTTTCAGTCAATTGGTCTCTTACCTTGATCTGATCGATTCTTTCTTTCGCACTATCGTCTACAAAAACCATATGGTCACATTTCAATTCACGTAAATATACTACTAAGCCAAGTAGTAGCCAAACACATTTGCTATACATTTGGTTCCCGAAATGGAATGGACTTTAGACATTCCCAATAAAATAGAATGCCATCAATTGAAATTCACCTTCGGCAATCCTCTATTCAATTCCGCTCTGTGATTTCCCGATTCCCTCCCAATTCCGTACCTTGCAATGAAAGCGGAATCGCCCATTATGAGTAAAAAAAACCTCTCTGATTTTCCTGGTCGCTCAAAAGCGGAATGGCTGAAAGTGATTACAGCCGATCTCAAGGGAAAGGATATAAACAGTCTTCAATCCGAATGGCTAAGTGCCCTCTCCATATCTCCTTTCCAGCATGCCGAAGACCTTTCCCATATCCCGATAGCGATACCCCGGCAGTTTCAGCGGCCTCAGCTCGTGCAGTCATTCCCCATCTCAGATGACATCGGAAATCAACTTCTTCAGGCTCTGGAACAGGGCGTTTCTGCACCGTACTTCCCGGACAAAATGCCCTGGGAGTCCTTTTGGAGCACCCTTGAGGATGTCAGTTGGGACATGCTGCACCCCATTTGGACCCCGCCCCTGCCGACGGGTACGAATCCTCCACATCACCCGGAACAACATGCCGGGTCATTTTACCTCAGTGGCAACAACGATCAGGATCGACCTTATCGGCAAGATAGCGGACGTTTCACTTTTTCTATTCCGAAAGCCGGAGCTGCTGATCTCCCGGCCCAGCTGGCAGCCTGGCTGATCGAGATTGTAAGCGAACTGGATCAATTGGATGCCGAGCAGGCTGAGCGCCTCTTTCAAAATGCCCTCCATAAAAAGCAACTGGGACGCAATTTTTTCCTCGAATTGGCAGCTCTGCGCGCGATGCGCCTCCTCGGATACCATATTCAATCCGAGTATAATTTGGACGATCCAGGCCCCATTCTCCTCTGGGCTGACTTGGGTCCGGAGCTGGCTTTGGGGAGTTTGCAGGAAAGCCTCATAGCATATACCACAGCCGGGTTTGCTGCCGTCACCGGCGGGGCTGACTTCATCCATATCGAAGCCCCCGCAGAAGAAGAGACGGAATTGAGTCAAAGACTTTCAAGAAACATTTACCATCTATTTGATATGGAAAGCCACCTTTTTCATGTCATAGATCCGGCCGCGGGTAGCTATGCGATCGAAAACCTGAGTCAAACCCTGGCTCAAAAAACTTGGTCGGAATTTCAAGGATTACTTAGCTCATCGAAGTAGGCTATGAAAAACCCCCGCTATAGCGCGAAACCCCGGCCACCGGATCAGCCCGACGAGCTTTTCCGCCGTCTGCGTGCGGGAGACCGGACCGCTCTGAGTCGCGCCCTCACCCTCGTTGAAAGCCGGCAGGCCGGTCATCAGAAAATGGCCGCTGATATTCTGGACCGCTGTTTACCCTTTACGGGCAATAGCATCCGTCTGGGCATAACCGGAAGTCCCGGAGTCGGAAAAAGCACCTTTATCGAGACCCTGGGCATGCAGACCCTTCAGAAAAATCATCGCATAGCTGTGCTCGCCATAGACCCCAGCAGCTCGGTGACTAAAGGGTCGCTACTCGGGGACAAAACGCGCATGGAGCAACTGTCGAGACAGGAACGAGCGTTCATACGCCCGTCGCCTGCCAGCGAAACATTAGGAGGTGTGGCCCACAGCACTAAAGAAAGTATACTTATTTGCGAGGCCGCCGGCTACGATCTCATCATCGTTGAAACCGTGGGTGTAGGTCAATCCGAGACCCTCGTGCGTGAGATGGTCGACTTTTTTCTCTTGCTCATGCTCCCGGGCGCCGGCGATGACCTCCAGGGCATAAAGCGGGGAATTGTGGAATTGGCAGACCTCATCGTCATCAATAAAGCGGAGGGCGACCGCAAACCACTCGCCCAGCAGACCCAGCGCGATTTTAAACGTGCGCTTCATCTATTTCCCCCTTCTACATCCAGTTGGTCTGTCCAGGTACGCCTGGCCTCCGCCCTGCAGAACGAAGGAATCGATGAGATTTGGGACCTTATCACCACCTACACCCAGCAAGAATCAGAATCCATAACTCAGCGTCGCGCCCAGCAAAATGCATTTTGGCTTGACCATCGATTTCGCGATTTGGCCCGATCCAAAATCCTAAAATTGCCCGGACTTAGAAAGGAACTTGCCCATCAAAAGGATCAACTCATGCAAGGTCGTCAGAGTCTCACCGCCGCTTTGCAAGTGCTCGAACAGGAGCTGGAGCGACATTTTTCTTCTTAATTTTTTTGGGCGATCCCCTTCGTCCTAAGGAACGCCATAGGCGTCCTCTAGGACTTCGGGTCGCTGCGTCCGGGGGTTCCGTCCTTCGCTCCC
>CAZVFU010000202.1:0-2744 GCA_964626595.1 uncultured Saprospiraceae bacterium | reverse complement strand
GAGCCGCCTTATCAGGAAATGAAATGAGAGTTAGAAAGTACTATTGGGATTTGTGCTTAATCTGCATTATCGCGATTGAGCAAAACTATATGGCAGGTTCGAATTCCCAGCTTGAGATAGCGAACTTAATATATAAGAAATAAAACACTATGAATTGAACCTACTTTATGGTGTAAGATGGGGGCCTACGTCCAGCTTTTCAATCCTGAGTAGGGTAAGCCTTTCAACCATTCACTTGATTCTCCGGAAAGGTTTGCGCATCTCAGTGTTCAGCATAATAGGATACGGCACAATCAAGAAAATCTTAATTTATAGGTGATTGAAATTGAATCGGAATGGCATTGAATGCATTGTGTGGCCCTCCTAACTCTTAAGACTGCCTTATCCGAGTGCATCGGTTCTCTTAAAAAAGTGTCGCGAAGGAGAAAGGGTAGACTCAATAAATACAAGCGCTTGTATTTGCGGTAGCGATGGGAAGGGAGCCACGCCTTAGGCGGTGGCTGTCCCGAGATTCGCCGCAGGCGAACTCGGGGACGGAACCCCTGGACGCAGCGCCGCGAGATGTCCGCCGGTGGGTGGACATCTCGCGGACCGCCCAAAAAATAATTAGGGCTAAAAGTGAATAGCTACTCTTCTGCCGACGACTCTGAAGGCTCAGAAGCTGGGGGTGCTTGCTTCTTCGCTAAATACTCAGGCAGTGAAAGTCCAGCCTGATCCATAAAATCGCTAAGCGGAGGAATGGACTTAAACATCCCATTAACAAATCCGCTGAGATTACTTCCATCGCCGCCGTCGAAAACGGTAACTTTATCAAACTTAATCTTCTGTATCGCTTCGGCCTGAATGCGGGCCAGCTCTTCTATTTTATCTACCATGAGGAGCCCTACAGCCGCCTGAGCCTCATTATTGGCTGCTTTAACGATTTCCGCAAATCCCTGTGCCTGAGCATCAAGTATTTTGCGAATCCCCTCAGCTTCTGCATTGTAATTAAAGAGAATGGCATCGGCCTCTCCCTGCGCTACTTTACGCTGACTTTCAGCCTCAGCCTCTGCCTCTAATATTCGAATTTCTTTTTCTATTCGAGCCTGGACAACTTCTTCTGCTCTGCTCGCCTCCAACTCGCGCTCGGCCCGTGCCATTTCCGCTTCTTTCTGAGCAATATAGGCTTCCCGTTCTGCCTGAGCTTTTGCGGTTTGTTCGGCCACGTCCGCTTTTTTATTGGCCGTAGCTTGTCTTTCTCGACGTTCAGCGTCTGAATCCGCAATTTCAATATCTGCAAGGTTCTTTCCTTTTATCGCGTTCGATTGGGCTTTAGCCTCCCCTATTTCAGCCATGGAGTTCTCATCGGCTACGGATGTTCTCATTTCGCGGTCCGCTTTCGCTTGTCCGATCGCTCCCTTTCGCTCTTCATCTGCGACTTCAATTTTTGCCGCATTAATAGCTTCCGCCGATGCCTTTTTACCCAAAGCTTGTATGTAACCCGAATCATCTTGAATATCCGTCACATTCACATTAATCAGAGTGAGGCCAATCTTTTTCAACTCTGTCTCTACATTATTCATCACCGAACTCAAAAATTTATCTCGGTCGGCGTTAATCTCTTCTATATCCATGGTGGCTACAACCAGACGCAACTGACCAAATATAATGTCTTTGGCAATATCCTTGATTTCCGCTTCGGATTTGCCCAGCAATCTTTCTGCCGCTGTTTGCATGGTGCCTTCATGATTGGAAATTGCAATCGTAAAGCGCGATGGGACATTCACCCGAATGTTTTGCTTACTCAGCGCATTTTCCAAATTCACATCAATATTAATGGGCGACAAGTCCATATATTGATAGTCCTGTAGGACGGGAATAATGAAAGCAGCGCCTCCATGAATACATTTTGCGCTTCCCTTTCCGGTATTTCCGTAAATCACAAGGACTTTATCTGATGGGCAGCGTTTGTATCGAGAGATAAAGAAAAGGAGTAATAGTACAAACAATACAATAATCAAAAAGGCAGGCAAAAAAATGGAGCCTCCTCCACTACTAAACCAGTCTCCTGTTTGTGCCCATAGGGGTTGAGCGAAAAGCATTAATACTCCCCCGCCGAATCCGGAAGTAATCTTAGACCGTGTCTTCATATAATTTTGTTTTTACAGCAGATACCGGACGGACCACGACATGATCCTCTTTGTAATCTACCACTTGGATTTGTTCGCGGAAGCCCAGAGGCGTTCCATTTTCAGATTTGGCATCGAGTTCGCGATCCATGCCCTTCATGGTTAAAATCACGCGGCCCTGACCCTGCGCCGGAATAGGGACATACACATAACCTCGTTCATCCTTTGTTTCTTCCATCAGCCAATTGCCCGACTCCTGGCGATTCCATAAAAAGCGCAATAGGGCTGACATGACGTATATGGCAATAAATCCTGCTAAAATACCGAGACCTACTGACCAAACCCATGTCCAGGGACTATTGATAGCGACGGCTCGAATCGTCCAGGCGGCCACAGCAATAAATATAAGGATGGATTTAATTAATCCGAGTCCTCCACTGTCGACATCAGCATCAAAATCACTATCTCCTCCCAGTGTTATGGACAAAACTAATAAAATAACCACAATGGAAGCCGCTATAGCCCCAAGCCAAAATAAATAAGGTAAGTAATACTCCATGTAATGTTGTTCATGAAGTAAACTCAAAAGGGGGCAGATTAGTTCCCGGGATTTTCTTTTTACCGTTTAGGCGTTTA
>CAZVFU010000201.1:0-2756 GCA_964626595.1 uncultured Saprospiraceae bacterium | reverse complement strand
ATGCGCTTGTGGCCTGATCAGCATAATACCAGGAGGAAATTTGACTCACTTCGCCTTGTCCGGCCCGATTTTCCGCTCTAACGCGGGCGTAATAAGAACCTATTTCTAGATCCGCAAACTCAACACCGGGATGAAAAAAGGTGTCTGTTACCCTGCCATCAAAAACCAGGTCGGCAAACAAAGAATCCCGACTGATTTCCAGAAAAAATTCATCAACCTCTGCGCCTTCGGCTGTCCATCGGATTTGATCTTCTCGATACAAGGTGTCGACCTCAGCGGTCCAGCTCGGAGCGGGCGGCTCCACAATTAACCTCCTGACGCCTCCGGCTCCATAGGTCAGTACATACACTTCCCCTTCGGCATCTTCAGCAAATGCGGAGACATTAATATCGGTGTTCATTAACTCTTCATTCGACACCACCTGCAAGGCATCCGGAGTCACCTCCAAAGCCCAAATCCGCCCTGAAACAAAATCTCCATACAAATATTTTCGGTAGAGCAATGGCTGCTGTTGTCCTCGGTACATATAACCACCGGTGATGGAACGGTCGCCTTGATTATGATTATATTCAAAAACGGGTAGCTCCAGACCGGTAGAGTCACAGTCCACAGAAGGAATAAAACAATGGGACCCTTCCAGTATGCGCCAGCCATAATTTTTCCCCTTGAATATAACATGAATGCATTCCCAGGCTCCCTGGCCGACATCCGCTGCCCAAAGCTCACCGATTTCCCGGTCAAAACTAAATCGCCATGGATTCCGAACGCCCCAGGCATAAATCTCATCGCGGCCGGCTCTCCCCACAAAAGGATTGTCCGGGGGAATCCCATACTCCAATCCACCACCCGATCCATCCACATCAATCTTCAGTATTTTTCCCAATAAACTCGAAGTGTCTTGCGCATTATTCATTGGATCACCGCCAGACCCTCCATCGCCACTACTGATGTATAAATATCCATTTGGGCCAAAAGCAATATGCCCGCCATTGTGATTATTGAAGGGCTGCTCGTAAGTCAAAAGGATTCGTTCTGAGTTTTCATCCACCACCCATGTGGAAGGGTTGACCTCCCATTCCGAAATCACGGTCGTCAAAGGATTGTCGCGCGTGTAATTTACATAAAAGGTAGGCGTATTCGGAAAGTCGGGATGAAAAGCAAAACCCAACAAGCCGCGTTCACCGCCGGTATTCCCCACTTCATCGGTAATATCCAAAAATTCCACTCGCTCATATGGCGACTGCGTTCGATCAATCCGGTACAAAATCCCATCCTGACTCACTGCGATAGCCTGGTCTTCCATAAATTCCAGACCTAAAATCCGGGGAACAAAAATATCACCCCACTCGTCCTCCACGAGGATAGCAGATGGCTGCGCTTGAGCAACAAGAGTGAAAAGCGAAGAAAAAAGAAGAGTGTACAGGATTCGCATAGATATCGGGTTTGAAGTAAATATACAACAGATTCACCGAAACTCTAAAACTCAAACCTTCACTCAGCAATAGAAATGACAAAAGCTCTAAATGGATAAAAAACTGACTGCTCCTTATTTTTATTTAATCTAAATAGCCTATATTTGAACCGTACAACTAAATCCAAATTCATCATGATCAATAAGTATCTCCTCCTCATGGGCTGCATATGGGCTACCGTTGCCATCCACGGCCAATCTCCTTTACTCGAAGCCGACCGCGAAGCGATTTTATCGATGGAAGGCTGTCATACTCTCATTTTCGACTTTGCGGAAATATTTCCGCTGGACACGATAGTTTCCAAGCCTTATCATGCCGAAGGTATAGAGTACGTCAAAGTGATTCAGAATGACCCTGACTTCATCTCTCTTCAGCACCTTCTTGTCATAAATGACACCATGGTCATCAAACACTGGAGGCAGGATTGGATTCTCAACGCAAAAAAAGAGTTGAATTATAATGCCGATAAGTGGTGGGCGCAGACAGAGGCTCCTATGGGGGACCGAATGTGGACGCAAAAAGTATATCAAGTGGATGATGGCCCTCGGTACTCAGGCAGTGGTCAGTGGGTACATGCAGCCGGACGTTCTTACTGGCAGGGTGAAGGCGACTCTCCTCTTCCCCGTAGAGAGTTTACTAAGCGAAGTGATTATAATGTCGTTCATCGCCGAAGCCATATCGAAATCACAGATTCGGGTTGGATGTTTGAACAAGACAACAAAAAGGTTCTTCGCGAAGGTCAAATCGATAAAACAATCGCTTACGAAAAAGGCCACGAGGAATTTATCCAAAGAAGTAAAAATGATTGTCAGGCTGCCCTGGATTATTGGGATACCCACCAAGAATACTGGAGCTATGTACGTGACGAATGGAGTCGAGTGTACGAAAACCACCCAAAATTTAAAGTGGAAGTGGTAGGCCCGGAGGGGAAATTGTATGCTCGATTATTTGACCTCGCTAATACCTTTCTTAAAGATGATTTATCCGAAAAAGATGTTAAGGAAAAAATACGAGGTCTGATTTCCGAGCACTTATCAACTCCCCAATCCTCGAAGTAAAGATTCTACTGCCCCGCATCAGCGATGTGCAGGGGTGACGACCGGAGGGAGGAAGACCGAGTGCGCCGGCCGGCGTGCGAAGGGCCGAGCGAATAGAGAGCCCCGAAACGTAGCGCCGCGCCCGCAACGCTTTGTGGGCGCGGGATGCCAAAAAAACCTTAATGAAAACAAAGTGCTTTACAAGCTGGAAAATTAATTTTTTCGCCCCCCTACTCGCAAAATCGCA
>CAZVFU010000200.1:0-2768 GCA_964626595.1 uncultured Saprospiraceae bacterium | reverse complement strand
CTTTCTCAGCCTCCTCTTTATTGGCCTTTACTTCAGCTAAGAGCTTTTCCCAAAGAACATTTTCGTGAAGTGAATTTAAATCAGGGTCCGTTGTTATGTGGCTATAGTTCTTGTACTTAATCAAGGGGTGTGTTGATGAATATAGTAGATGATAAAAGGCTTTCTCTGTTTCTCCGGATAAGGCATATGAACAGGCAGCATTATACCTGTCATTCGGATAAGCTTTACCATTATTGGAGTCAAAGGCTTTTTGATAAAATAGTCCTGAGTTTTTATAGTCTTTCACATCATATAAGGAATCTGCTTTTTCTACATATAATTTGTATTCGGTCATATCTTTTTGACCAAAAGCAAAGATGGAGCTTATTCCGATTAGGACAATTAAGGTGATTTTTTTCATCAGGTTTATTTTTTAATAAATTTTAACGTCCGAGCGGCTATGCGTCCGTCCACTGGAAAGATACGAAAGATTTAGCGTCCCTACCTCAAAGTCTCAACAACCAAGCCTGCAGAGTTCTGCCTTACTATTCAGTCTCATAGCAGGGCGCGCCAGTTCGTCTCACATCCTTCCTGCTTGCCCATGAACATGCATAACCGCTACTTGAGACCCCAAATCTACACCTACCCTGAACATTCGACCTAAATCTCATCTCGTTGCCTCTTAAAACCGTACTTTGCAGCGCATTACGAAAAAACGAAGGTGAAATACTTATGAAATTTAAAGAACTACAGTTGATCGAGCCCATTTTAAAGGCGCTTAAAGATCAAAACTATACAGAGCCGACATCGATTCAGGCCCAAGCCATACCGCCCGCATTGGAGGGAAAGGATCTCCTCGGAAGTGCCCAAACGGGTACCGGAAAGACAGCGGCCTTTGCCCTGCCGATTATCCAGCACTTATCCCGGGACCACAGAAAGTCGGGCGGAAATCGAAAAGTCACCTCCTTGATTGTCACCCCCACACGGGAATTGGCCATCCAAATCGGAGAGAGTATCACGGCCTATGCGCGCTACACCGATATCCGAAATACGGTCATATTTGGCGGCGTCAACCAAAACAAACAAACCCGGGCCCTCAAGGAAGGAGTCGATATCCTCGTTGCCACTCCCGGCCGCCTGTTGGACTTGATGAATCAAGGGTTTATTTCCTTACGAGATGTCCGATACTTTGTGTTGGATGAAGCCGACCGCATGCTCGATATGGGCTTTATCCACGATGTGAAACGAATCATCAAAGCCCTGCCCGCTAAGCGGCAAACGCTGTTCTTTTCAGCAACCATGCCCAATAATATCGTTCAACTATCCAAAGAGATACTCACCGCACCTGTGCGCATCGCCGTAAATCCCGTTTCCTCCACGGCGGAGACCGTTCAGCAGCGGGTGTACTTCACCAATAAGTCCTCCAAAATGAAACTGCTCCTGCACATCCTAAAGGAGCGGGATATAGACCAGGTGCTGCTCTTTTCGAGAACCAAACACGGCGCCAACCGCATCGCTAAAAAGCTGAGGAACAAAAATATCGAAGCGTCTACCATTCACGGCGATCGGAGCCAGAACCAACGGCAAAAAGCGCTGGGAGCATTTAAGGATGGAGGCGTCCGTGTCCTTGTCGCCACCGATATTGCCGCTCGGGGCATCGACATCGACAAATTGCACTACGTCATCAATTACGACATCCCGAACGAGCCCGAAACCTATGTGCATCGCATCGGTCGTTGCGGCCGTGCGGGCGAGGAAGGCATTTCCATTTCCATCTCCGAGCCGGAAGAAAACGCCTATATCCGCGACATCGAAAAACTCATTGATCAGAAGATCGAGCGTGTGACGGACCACCCTTTTCCTCAGACCGATAAACCCATGACGCCGGCCGAAAAGAAAGCCTTCCAAAAAGAGAAGAATCGAAGAAAGCAAGAGTTTTTTGCCAATCGAAAAAAGAACAAAGCGAAGAAACAGGGCAGAGGGAATCGAAATAAGCGTTAAATAGTAAGAGCGATAGTATCATATTGAATGTGGGCGTGCCCCCTCGAGGTCCGCCGAAAGGCGGAGCCTCGGGGGTCGGGTCATCCGCTTGTAGTGCGCTCGCAGCCACGGGCCGGTCTAAGGCGGCGTGGGGTTTCCGTTCGGTCACCTCCGCGCCAAAGACCGGCCAGCGTGCCCTTAGGCCCCGGCTCGCGAGCCGGGATGCTTCGCGCCCTATCGCTGCTCCCCCTCACGCGGGGAAAAGGCTGATGTTTTTCTGAGGAAAGAAATAATAGAAGTCATAGTCTTTGATCTACATTGTTCCTTCACTACTGAATTATAAATCCATACAGAGTAAAATAAGAGTAAAATAAACTCTATATTAGAGAGACAAAATTTTAATCTTAGAAAAAATTAAAGTTTATAATACCTATGAAGTTTTTTTACATTTTAATTCTATTGCTTGGTTTCTCTATAAACACTAGCGCACAATTTTGCTCGGGTACGACGGTCCTGACCGAATGCTCCGGAGAATTTGATGATGGAAGTGGCAGCTCAGACTATGCCAACAATAGTGACTGCTCATGGCGCATTCAAGTGCCTCAGGATAGCACAATATTATTGACTTTTAATAGCTTCGAAACACAATCTTGTTGCGATATTCTCAGGGTGTATAATGGGCCAAATTCAAGTGCGCCGCTCAGGGGAGAGTACGGCGGCATCCAAATACCTGAAGCTATTCAATCTACTTCTAATGAGCTCTTCCTTGAATTTGAAACTAATGGGAGTTTCACTCAAGAAGGTTGGTC
>CAZVFU010000199.1:0-2786 GCA_964626595.1 uncultured Saprospiraceae bacterium | reverse complement strand
CTCAACAATTAAACAACTCAACAATTAAACATCCTCTTCGCGTGAGGGATAGTAGGGGCCGCGAGCATCGCGAGCGGGTCCCGAGGATTGCCATCGGCAATCTCGAGGACGGCACCCCCGCATAGCCCGACCTCCGGGGCGATGCCTGCGCGCAGCGTCCCGGAGGGCACGCCCAAAAACTCAAAATTAAAATACCTGTTAATCAGTTAGAAGATGTTGCAGAGCGAATTTTCGATAATGGTCTGCGAAAGATTGGGAGGGTTGATTTTCGGGACGGGTGATTCGCTTCCAAAGTGATTTTCTGTCACTGAGTTTGTAATTGGCGAAGGTGCGATTGAGGACGGGCAGAATCGCCTGAAAGGTCTCGGCAGGTATGTCCCGAATCCAGAGCTCTACGGCAGAAAAGAGTGCGTCGTGATAGAGGAGCAGGGATGCGGAGCCACTGAGTAGCCCCTCGAGCCAGGCTGCAGTTTCTTCCGGACGGTGAATGGAGGAGAGGTGTCGCCGAAAATGTGGCCGAAATTGATCCGCTGGTATTTGGTTCATATCGAGCAACTGTCGCAGGGCCCAGGCCGATAATCGGGGATGAGTTTCGGATTCGTGAATGAGCCCCCGGAGGGCTTGTTGCCAGGGATGCTGAATATGGGATTGGGGCTGGGAGCGAATAAACGGGCTGTATTGATCGAGAGCTTCGAAGAGGTCCCGGCTAAGATCATCGTCAAGGTTCCGGCATTGGTAGGGGAGTAGACTGCAGATTTTTTCGTGGAGTTGCTCCGCAATGTCACCAATGGCTTTTTGGTCGAGTTCGCGGACATTTCCATAGGCGGCGATGCTAAACAATGTGGAAGTAGCGGGAACGATATCCAGCAATTCGTCATTCGTAGCGCTACGGGTGTCAATCTGACGAATGAGTTCGGCAGTGATGCCGGAAAGGTCGGCGAGCAATGTGTTTTCTAAATCGTCAATGAGTTCTTTTAGTGGGTAGCTGGGAGTCCAACGCTCACGCAATAATTCTCGGGCGAGCTCTGTGAGTTTGCGGCTACGGGTGCCCCACTGGAAGAGTTGAATTTCGTGGTCAATATCCCAATGAAAAAACCATTTTTCGCGAAAGGAACCTCGGTTTCGCTGTGAGTTGGCGCCTTTGTGCGCCCAGTTCATGCGCATGAGTTGTAATAAATGCAGGAAAGCCGAGCATTTTTGGTGGAGAGGTTTTCGAAGGTCGAGCTCTTTTTGGGGTGTTTTTTGACTTGGAGAATTGGGTGACCAATACTTGGATAGTCGCAGCGAGCTGATGCGTTTCAAAAACTCTTGAATGAGTGGCGAAGCGATGAGGTCTTCCGGCACTTTGCCGATCTTATTGCCGATGAGTGCCTGCTGGCGAATGCGCTCAAAGGGAGCCATCTGTCCATGACAGAGGGTGGCCTGAGCAGCCTGAAGGAGCTCATTTTGACCAGGAATGTTCATCTGTCGAAGATCGGCCAATTGTCTGCTCATGGCCACAGCGGCCTGAGCTTCGGATGGAGATACGTGGAATCCTTCGCGACGGAGTAGTCGCGCGGTTTCTGCGATCCAGCGCTCTCCAGCACGGGGGCCGTATCGGAATTGGATTTCGTAAAGTCGGGGTGCGTCTACTCCAGCTGCATATCCTGAGGCTTTGGCCAATCGCGCGTAAGAAAATGGGATAAGTGCCGTGATGGTAGTTCTGGTTCGGGTTCTTTTTATAATTTTCTGGTCTTCACTTTTACTGTAAGAATCTACGTTTTGGAGGGCGGGACTATGATAAGCTCCGACAACGGTGACTAGTTTTTCATGGCTTTTGAGATGTGTTCGCAATTGCGATCGCATGTAAGCCTCTCGGACGGTATTGAGGTCGCTAAGGGTATCTGAGGAGCGGATTTCGGCCATGAGTTCAGATAAGCGGCTGAAGTCTTCTAGGGATTGCGTTTCGCGCTCGAAATAATGGTCCCAAAACGATTCGATACTGGTGAAGCCCGTTTGTTTTAAGATACGCGACCAGGCGTGGGTTCCGGCCCTTGACGAATCGGTATCGGTTAGTTGGGCCTGTTGGCTAAACGGCAAGTCGATAGGATAAAGGGGAATCTGATGTTGGTGGGCAAACTGCATCACTTGCCATTCCGGAGAAAACTGAGCAAGGGGAAGGAGAGAAACCTGCTGAGGTTTAGATTTAAGGTACTGGATCTGAGCTATGGGAGGAATGATATCTTTCTGGGTGATATGCTCGAGGACATCCTGACTGCCATCGGGCCATTCCAATGCGATAGCGTCGGGCTGGATGGTCTCGAGTTGCTCCATCACGGATCGCGCGGAGCCCGGTCCGTGGTGACGGATGCCCAGAACCACATGTTTTGACATAGATTTCGTCATGCGCCCGGGAGAATTTGATCCACGCAGGCCTTGCACCAATCCGTCCAGTCGGCCCGGTTTTTGAGCACGCGTTCGATGTATTCGTGCCAGGCCTTTCGATCTCGATCGCTGTGTTTGATGATGGTTCCGGTCATGGCGAGGGTGTAGCTTTCATGGGGAATCAGCCCTTTCTGAAAGTTCTGTTGATATGTGATTCGGGGTGGGATCATGTGAATAATGACAACTTTTTAGAAAGCTAAAGTTAGGATATAATGAGCTGGAATAATAATCAAATACGCTAAAAGGGATGCGAGGTAAATGTTAGTAGTTTGGAAAGTGAAAGGTAATGTATGATTTCATTTTATCGAAAAAACGATCGCTATGACTTGAAGCTATGAGAGGAATGGAGTTCTCTTTCAACT
>CAZVFU010000198.1:0-2790 GCA_964626595.1 uncultured Saprospiraceae bacterium | reverse complement strand
GCGGCGAAATCGCTATTCGAATTTTCAGGGCTGCTTCAGAATTGAAAATTCGAACGGTTGCCATATTTACTTATGAGGATCGATTCTCGCTTCACCGATATAAAGCTGATGAAGCATACATGATCGGGGATAAAGATGAGCCGCTGTCGCCTTATTTAGATTTCGATGGGATTCTGGAATTAGCCCAATCTATAGGTGTAGATGCGATCCACCCGGGATATGGGTTTTTATCAGAGAATGTTGAATTTGTCAAAGCCTGCGAGAGATCTGGAATATCATTTATAGGTCCCCGCGCGGATTCGATGTTAGAATTGGGAGATAAAATCAACGCAAAAAAACTGGCCAACAGATTAGATGTGCCGACCATCCCTGGAAAAGAGATTAATCCCAACCAATTTGAGACTGTTGTTCGGACTGCTCAGGAAATAGGATATCCGATTATGGTTAAAGCGGCCTCAGGTGGTGGCGGTCGGGGAATGCGTGTAGTTCATACTGAAAATGAATTAAAGACTGCGGTCAAAGAGGCTTCAGCCGAGGCTCAGTCTGCGTTTGGAGACAGTACCATTTTCTTGGAAAAGTTTTTGATTAAACCTCGTCACATCGAGGTCCAACTCCTGGGTGATCAGCATGGGAATTTGGTTCATTTATTGGAACGAGATTGCTCCGTTCAGCGTCGATTCCAAAAGGTAGTTGAGATTGCCCCTGCCAGTAATTTGTCAGCTCAGACAAAAGATCGCCTTCACGAATATTCTCTCGCACTTGCCCGGGGAGTGGAATACATCAATGCCGGAACCGTTGAATTCCTGGTAGATAAAGATGAAAATATTTACTTTATTGAGGTGAACCCCCGTTTGCAAGTGGAGCACACCGTGACTGAGGAGGTAACGGGAATTGACATTGTGCGATCACAAATTTTGATTGCCATGGGGTATAAATTGCATCAATCTCCGATTAATATTCCGAGACAAGCGGAAATTCAGGCCACGGGCATTTCCATGCAATGCCGAATTACCACCGAGAATCCAGAAAATAGTTTTAGGCCGGACTATGGCACCATCATTGCCTACCGATCTGCCTCTGGCTTTGGTATTCGCTTAGATGCGGGAAGTGCCTTTGCCGGGGCAGTCATTTCACCTTTTTTCGATAGCCTGTTGGTGAAAGTTACGGCCCGTGGAAGGACGATGAATGAGGTTGCAGCCCGCCTGCATAGAGCTTTGCGTGAGTTTCGGGTGCGTGGCGTTAAGACCAATATTGGTTTTTTATTAAACTTACTAAGTCACCCGGGCTTTTTAGCACTAAATACACATGTGCAATTTGTCGAACAACATCCCGAGCTATTAGAGCTGCCGCGCAGAAGGGATCGGGGAACAAAGTTGCTCCGATATTTAGGTAATACCATTGTTAACGGGAATCCGGATGTTCCTGAAATGGCCGTTCCGCCTAAGTTGCGTGAAGCTAAAATTCCGGCCTGTCCCGCTCATTCGAAGCTGCCTGCCGGGAGTCGAAACCGATTGTTGGAAAATGGGCGGAGTCGCTTCCTTGCCGACGTCCAAAAGAAAAAAAGTGTTGGTTTTACAGATACTACCTTTCGGGATGCACACCAGTCTCTGATCGCCACCCGAATGCGGACCTACGATATGATGCAAGTAGCCCGGTCTTACGCCTATCACCATGGCAGTGACTTGTTTTCCATCGAAATGTGGGGTGGAGCGACTTTCGACGTGTGCATGCGGTTTTTGCTCGAAGATCCCTGGCAACGACTAATCCAATTGCGAGAAGCTATTCCCAATGTTCTTTTTCAAATGTTGCTGCGGGCATCGAATGCTGTAGGCTATTCAGCCTATCCGGATAATTTGGTCATGAAATTCATTGATCAGGCCGCGGACAGCGGAATTGATGTCTTCCGGGTTTTCGATTCACTGAATTGGGTAGAAGCGATGAAACCCGGTATTCAACATATTGATAAAAATACGCAATCGATTGCTCAGGCAGCCATTTGCTATTCCGGAGATTTCACCGCTCCTGATGAAAAGAAGTTTACCCTGCAGTATTATATTGATCTGGCCAAACGCTTGGAAGATGTAGGAGCACATATGATCGCGATAAAGGACATGGCTGGCCTATTGAAACCCTATGCGGCAGAAGAGCTCATTCCAGCATTAAAAGAGGCGGTTGAATTGCCGATTCATCTGCATACACATGACACGGCTTCCATTCAGAGTGCAACCTACCTCAAAGCCATTGAGTCGGGTGTCGATGTCATAGATGTGGCCAATAGTGCTTTATCAGGTTTGACATCCCAGCCAAACTTTAATTCTATTGTGGCAATGCTTGAAAACTCGTCTATGCCTACAGATATCAATCTGGAGTCCCTCAATTCCTTTTCCGTGTACTGGGAGGCGATACGCGAGATTTATAGCCCATTCGAAACTGAACTCAAAGCAGGGACAGCGGAAATATACAGACACGAGATCCCCGGCGGTCAATATTCGAACCTCAGACCGCAAGCCCGGGGACTGGGTCTGGAAGATCAGTTTGAGACCATTAAGGCCAATTATAAGACCGTGAATGATTTGCTGGGCGGTCTCGTTAAAGTGACGCCGAGCTCTAAGGTCGTGGGCGATATGGCCATGTTCATGACGTCAAATAAGCTCACCGGAAATGATATCCTGGAAAAAGGAGAAAGCCTGTCGTTTCCCGACTCTGTGAAGTCACTCATGCGAGGCGACCTGGGCCAAACCCCAGGCGGTTTTCCCGAGAACATTCAAAAACTCGTTTTGAAGGATGAAA
>CAZVFU010000197.1:0-2862 GCA_964626595.1 uncultured Saprospiraceae bacterium | reverse complement strand
CCAGGAGACGTTGGAGCCTGTGGAACAGGCAGGTAGCGTGACGATCGTTCGGTAGTGGCGATGTCGTTTTAGAATTTTTTGTACGGACCTGCTTTCTGTATGCAAATAGCAGAACTTAGAAGAGAGTTGACGTCAGGACCCACTCCCGCCTGTCGTATGCCGTCATATATCCCCAATAGACGGCGATGTGTGTCTCCTTTTTCATTGTTTTACTTATTTTTGGAACATGAAGTACGCTTGGTTAATGATTTGTTTACATATGGTGCTGTATTCCTGGGGGCAGCTGCCGCAGGGCTTTGAAAATACCCTGTTTTCGGATGATGTTCCAGGGATTACAAATCTTGAATTTGCAGAAAATGGCAATATTTATGCCTGCAGTCTCCGAGGCCAACTCTGGCTCTTTGAGGATGGGCAAACCCCACCGCAATCTATACTTGATATCTCCGATGAAGTAGCCGGTTTTGCCGAATTAGGGTGCCTGAGTTTTACTCTCCATCCCCGTTTTATGGAAAACGGCTACGTGTATATGTTTTATGTCGTTGATCGTCACCACTTGCTCTACTATGGAACTGAAAACTATGACCCGGAAGCAAACCTGTTTGAAGAGGCGACCATCGGGCGGGTGACGCGCTTCACGGTGTCTACCGATGATTACAGAACGGTGTTGCCTGGCTCCCGCAAGGTTCTTTTTGGCGATTCCATTGGAGAGGGCAATCCCGCCCTAACCATTTCTCATGGTACAGGGGACATCTTCTTTGGTAGCGACGGCACCTTACTTTTTTCCACTGGTGACGGGAACACCTTTGAAAATGACTTTGCCGGGGGAGATGAGGAGCCCCCATCGACAGCTTATGACCATCAGGCATTGGAGGATGGTATCATTTCAGAGGCAGAGAATGTAGGAGCCTTCCGCGCCCAGCAAATTCAAAGTTACAGCGGAAAAGTCCTGAGAATTGACGCCGAGACTGGGGAAGGCATAGTCAGCAATCCCTATTTCGATGCCGATCAGCCCGATGCGCCGGCATCCAAGATTTGGGCCCTCGGTTTGCGCAACCCCTACCGTATCGCCCTGCGACCGGGGACGGGGTCCACAGACCCCTCCGAAGGGAACCCAGGAACGCTATACATTACCGATGTCGGAGCCAGCAGTTGGGAAGAGATCAATGTCAGCGATGGCCCCGGGTATAATTTTGGCTGGCCCGTATTCGAAGGCATGCAAGGAATGTGGTTTTATATGCAGAAAGACCGAGCCAATAAATTTGTGTCGAATCCACTAACGGAAGGCTGCGAACGGGATTTCTTTACCTTCATGGAACTCATCCAGCAAGAGAATGGAAATCACGATTACAAATACCCACACCCCTGTTTTCCCTCTATCAACATTGCCGATACAACCCAGGTGTATTATCATGCACGCCCTGTACTAACTTACCGCAACGACTCCTGGAATCCTGGAGGACGCGATGCCCTTTTACCGACCTTCGACGGGGAAGGAAAAGCCACAGAACTCGAAATCACCGCTCCCGGAGCTCAGGTAGAAGGAGCTGAAAGTTTTGGGGGCATTTCAGCCATTACGGGCGACTTTTACGATGGCATCGCCTTTCCGGAGGAATACCATCAAATGTTACCCGTGATCGATTACGATGGCTGGCTCAAGGTCTTTTGGTTTGATCAAAGCCACCGACTTCAAAAGATGGAGCATTGGCTATCGGGGCTCGAAAATGTGATTGACATGCGCTTTAATCCCTATGATGGCTGTTATTATATGACAAGCCTCTTTCCCTCTGAGATCCGAAAAATCTGTTTTGCCGGAAACCTTCGCCCCCAGATCAAGCTCGATGTTAGCCCCGAGTACGGCCCGGGTCCACTGGAGGTTACCTTTGATGCCAGCGCCACTTTTGACCCCGAAGACGATCCCATAAGCTTTGAATGGGCACTGGAAACCGGGGAAACCGATACCGGCTCCATAGTTTCCCATATTTTCACTCCTGATACACAGGCGCCTCAGTCTTTTTATCCCACACTTACCGTGCGCGATAGCAACGGCAATGTAGCGACTCAGCAGATCCACATTTCCGTGAATAATAGCCCTCCCCAGGTCGACATCCACAGTATCAGTCCCGATCAACTTTATCCCATGGATCGCATTACCCAACTTCCTCTGGAGGCGACCGTAGAAGATGCAGAGCATGCAGCCGGAGAGTTGGATTTCGAATGGGTCACCTATCTGCACCACAATACACATTTTCATCCTCTGACAGAAAGTGAGGATCCGCAGTCTATTTTTAGCGTCAATCCGGTAGGCTGCGAAGAGGTCAACAATTATTACTACCGCATCAGCCTGCGGGTGACGGACCCCGAAGGCCTGGAAGGGTATGATGAACGTTATATTTTCCCCGACTGCGACGGAACATTAATAGATAGTGTTTTGTCCCTTCGAGTCTATCCCAATCCAACCAGCGATTTTCTGTATTTGCGGTTCAGCGATGAAGTGACTCCGGAGCAAGACTACACCATCCACTTGTTCAATATGGAGGGTCGACAGGTTCTTGAAGGCGTTTACCCAGCCCATGCCTTTCAGCATTACGTCCGGCTCAAAGTGAGCCACCTGCTCCCGGGCACCTACATTTATCAGGCTCGCAGTGAAGAAGGCGAGCAGTACATCGGCCGATTCATTATCTCATCCAGATAGGGGTATTTTTTTAAGATATTTTGGGCGTATCCCCGTCCCTGCGAGCGCGTCGCGCTCTACGGACGGGGTCGGGTCGTCCGGGGGTGCCGTACTCGGCTCGGCGCGATAGTCCGCCCCGAGCCTTTGCACCCCGCCGCAGGCGGCGGGCCCCTCCCACCCCTTACGCGGCC
>CAZVFU010000196.1:0-2888 GCA_964626595.1 uncultured Saprospiraceae bacterium | reverse complement strand
GGCCCCAGAGCCTGTCTTGTAAGTGCCGGCGGGTGTGCCCGGTAAGCGATGGGAGGGGATCCGCCCATTGGGCGGATGTCCGAGCTCCCGGTTCGCTGGGAGCGAAGGACGGAACCCCCGGACGTAGCGCCCCCGAGGCCCGCTAGGGGCTCGAGGGGTACCGCCAAATAAAAATAAGTAATAATATGTCGGGAGAAATGGAAAGTGGTCTGAGGATTGGTATTTTTGTGAAAATTTTTCATCTATGAGTGATTTGAGTACGCATTATGAGCCGCAAAAGGTAGAGGGGAAGTGGTATGAGCATTGGGAGAAAGCGGGCTATTTCCATTCGGAACCTGATGAACGGCCGTCGTATACCGTGGTGATTCCGCCGCCGAATGTGACCGGAGTGCTGCACATGGGGCATATGTTGAATAATACGATACAGGATATTTTGGTGCGTCGGGCACGCCAGGAAGGGAAGAATGCCTGCTGGGTGCCGGGCACGGATCATGCGTCAATAGCCACGGAAGCGAAGGTGGTCAAATGGCTGCGGGAAGAGAAGGAGATTTCTAAGGGTGAAATCGGTCGGGAAAAATTTATGGAATATGCCTGGCAATGGACGGAAAAGTACGGGGGCGTGATCCTGCAGCAACTTAAGAAATTAGGGGCATCATGTGATTGGGAACGTTCTGCTTTTACTTTAGATGAAGTGCGCTCAAAGCATGTGATTCAGGCATTTGTGGATTTATATCGGAAAGGGAAACTCTACCGGGATTACCGGATGGTCAATTGGGATCCGGAGGCCGAAACGGTGCTTTCGAACGAAGAGGTGATTTATAAAGAGGAGAGCTCGCATTTGTATCATGTGGCCTATGCGATAGAGGGCAGTGATGAGCAGTTGACGATTGCAACAACCCGGCCCGAAACGATATTGGCAGATACAGCCATTGCGGTGCACCCGGAGGACGAGCGATATATGCATTTAAAAGGAAAACGAGCCATTGTGCCGCTGGTGGAGCGATCGGTTCCGATTATTTTTGACGATTATGTAGATCCGGAATTTGGGACAGGTGCATTGAAGGTCACGCCGGCTCATGATGCCAACGATTATGCTCTGGGTAAGAAATATGAACTGGAGGTGATCAATATGTTAGACGAGAAGGCGCGCGTCACTGCCGAAGCGGGTTTGCTGGTGGGTGAGGATCGCTTTGTCGCCCGAAAAATGATTCGCAAGTTACTAGATGAGGCTGGGCATCTGATCGAAGTGGAGGATTATATCAATAAAGTGGGGCGCTCGGAGCGAACAAATTCTGTGGTAGAGCCGCGTCTTTCCCTACAGTGGTATGTAGATATGGGCTCATTGGCTCAGCCGGCTCTGGAAGCCGTGGAGTCAGATGAAGTTGAATTTTTCCCAAAAAGTCAAAAGAATCTGTATCGCCACTGGATGGAGAACATCAAGGATTGGTGCATTTCCCGGCAATTGTGGTGGGGGCATCGTATTCCGGCTTATTACTGCCGGGATGAAGTCTTTGTGGCGCCGACAGCTGAGGAAGCCCTGAGTGAGGCGCAGGCACATTTTGGTGATCCCCAGCTTGCTCTTACAGATCTCAAACAAGAAGAGGATGTGCTGGATACCTGGTTTAGTTCCTGGTTGTGGCCAATTTCGGTATTTAATGGTTTTGCAGATCAGAAAGAGATTGATTATTACTATCCGACGCAGACTGTGGTGACGGGTTGGGACATTATTTTCCTTTGGATTGCGCGTATGGTGATGGCCGGTTATGAATGGAAAGGGGAGCGGCCCTTTGATAAGGTGTACTTCACAGGGATGGTGCGCGATAAGCAGGGACGAAAAATGAGCAAATCCCTGGGCAATTCGCCCGATGCTTTGAAAATGATCGATGAGCACGGAGCAGATGCGGTTCGATTTGGTATGCTATCGTGTTCGCCGGCAGGAGGAGATCTTCTTTTTGATATGAAGTTGGTCGAGCAAGGACGAAATTTCTGCAATAAAATGTGGAACGCCCTGAAATTGACTGATATGTGGGAGGTAGACGATCGCGCGCCTTCAGATACGCAAAAATTGGCTGTGAAGTGGATGCAAAGCCGTCTGGCTCAGATGGTGCATCGCATGCCGGGTGCCCTGGCACAGTTTCGTTTGTCCGATACCTTGATGCAACTTTATAATTTTATCTGGACCGACTTTTGCTCTTGGTATCTGGAGCTGGTCAAGCCGGACTATGAAGAAAAGATGAGTCGCGAAACATACGATGCTACGCGTCAGATGTATGCTGACATTATGATTTTGCTGCATCCTTTTATGCCTTTTGTGACGGAAGAGATTTGGAGTCACCTAAAGCCCGATGCGAGCGACTGTACGGTGCAGGAATTGCCGGAATTTGAGACTGCAGATACCGAGGTGCTTTCTGCCATGGAAGAGGCGCGCGGCTTAGTGACCAAAGTTCGGGAAATTCGGAATGATAAAGGAATTGGAGCCCGTGAACCTTTGAAATTGCTCGTTCAGTCGGGAAAGAAACATCCACTATGGTCGGGACCTTTTTCTTCCTTGCTTCAACGGATGGGGCAGCTGGGCGAACTTGGGTATGCCGATGCACGACCTGATCAGTCTGTGTCTTTCGTGAGTGGTACGGATACCTATTACGTGCCGATTGGCGATTTTATTGATACTGAAGCGGAAATCGAGAAGCTAAATAAGGATCTCGAGTACGCTCGCGGTTTTCTGAAGTCGGTCGAGAAAAAGTTGAGCAATGAGCGTTTTGTGAATAACGCTCCGGATCAAGTCGTCGAGAAAGAAAAACAAAAGCAACGGGACGGCGCAGAGCGTCTGGCCCAAATTGAAGCGGCTTTGAAGGCGCTGGAGAAAGGGTAAAGGAGAAAGGAGAAAG
>CAZVFU010000195.1:0-2924 GCA_964626595.1 uncultured Saprospiraceae bacterium | reverse complement strand
TTTGTTATCCACATACCCAGAAACATACCGGCTATGATAAATAGCAAGGCGTAATCTTTGATGATCGTCGTATCGGTAAACTGATTAATGACGACCAGAATGATAGCTACAATGATAATTCCGACTGCGGGTAAAATTTTTTTGTTCATGGAGTATTTCACTTAAATCCTGAAAAGAATCGAATGCCGACGGCTAACTTACAATCTACAAATCTATTATTCGGATTTTATTCCCGGATTCCATCCAAAATTAATGTTGCTTTAATATTGAGGGATATTTTGATGACCATTACATTCAAACGGAGTACGGCTTGACCTCTTTCCTTCCACTCTGCCTGTGTTCCTCAATTTTATAGCTGGGCTATGCTCCCTGGTCGCGCAAAACCCTTAAAAGGCACGCATTTGAAGGGTTTTTCATGAAAACAGAAAGCCTGTGCCCGTATTTTTTTATCTTTCAGAAAATAATATCACCTCTATGATCCAGCGTACCATTGGACTATTCACTTTTTGCTTGTTTTGGGCCTCAAACCTGGCCGCTCAAGTCCACGAGATGCCCATATATACCATTACCTCGACCCAGGAAGCCCAGCCGGGATCGGAGGCGGTGAATGCCATGAACCCGGACCTCAGTCGCGTCTACCACTCTCGTTGGGGACAGTTGGGTATTCCGGATACCTTACAGGTTTATTTTTCAGATCGGGTGCGCAGTATTTCGGAAATCGTATACGTTCCGCGGACTTCGGGGCTCAATGGGGTTTGGACAGAGGTGCACATATCCTACGCCACTCGCGATGAGCCCGATGTATTTATTCCACTATCTGAACCGACGCACAGTTGGCCTGCCAACAATGATTCCAAATCTATTTTTTTGGAAAATCCCATTCAAGAGCCATCAGTAATCCGAATTGCCGTATCCGAAGGATTTGGTGACTATTCCAGCTGCGCCGCCTTGCAGTTTTACTCTGAAGAAGAGGCCGAAATGGCAGACGGGAAAGATTGCCCGTTGGATATGGGAGATGTGCTCAGCCAGCGTGAGGCGGATATAAAAGCGGACATTCAAGCTCAGGGTTCTTTTGCTTCGGGTTTTCAGCCGGGATCTGATATCGATCGCTCCTTCGACGGAGATTTAAATACAATCTATCACTCCCCCTGGGGCGGTGCAACGGTTTTTCCGGTGGTCCTAAACTATCGGTTCGATGGTCAGACTGATTTGGACTATTTGAAATACTACCCCCGTATCTTCGGTAGCAATGGGTTCTTTGGTCGGGTGGCGATCTCCTACAATACTTCGGAAACAGGGCCCGGTAGTGACTTTATTCCGCTGATGACGTACGATTTTGCGCAGTCGGGTTTGGCGACTCGAGTCGATTTCCCAGCGCGTATTCGGCCCCTTAATATTCAAATCGAAGTTTTTGATGGGCGTGGAGACTTTGCGAGTTGTGCCGAAATGGAATTCTACACCGACCAATCCACACAGGCGGGGCAGCAGCCGTATGCAAATATATTTACCGATGAATTGTACACGGCGCTTCGACCCGGCATCGGACAGATGGAGATCGATACGATGCAAAACCCTTTTTATCGGACCCTGGCTCAATGTCTGTTGAATGACAGCTATGCGCTGAGCTATCGCCATCAGTCCTATGAGGTCTACACCCCGCCGGCAACCCTCCGCAGGCAGCTCAAGGTCTCCAACTATAACGCCTTTGAAAATCCAACGGGAATCGCTTTTACAGCTGGCGATACCGTGGTCCTTTTTGCGCGGGAGATTCCGGCATCAGTTCCGGTCTACCTCCGGGTGCGAGATTTTGCCAATGAGGATAATCAACAAGACCGGGCTTATCAATTGACAAACGGACAGAACATCATCGTATTGGAAGAGGCGGGTCTGGGTTACATCAGTTATTTCGATGAGGATCTGAACCGACCCGAGGTGGAAGTGCATATCGCCGGCGGAGCCGTAAATGGATATTTTGACTGGCAAACCTCAGATTCTACAGATTGGGTGAGCCTGCTGGATGGCGAAGCGTATTCTAAGCTGGACGTGAGAGGCAAATACACACATTTGATTTATGATAAAGGCGCTATGCGGTTTGGTTCCCCCTTCGATGGAAAGCGATTGATCCGCACCTACGACACCATTGTAGACCACGAGCGAATGATAATGGGAATGTATAAATATCCGGAGCGCCAGGTTAAGAATACCATGCTTGCGCGCAGTGGGTTTAGTGGTGGGTGGTATGCCGGTGGCCTGGGTATTCATCTGGACCTTTCCTGGGGTGTTCCCAGCATTACCGATCCCCGCAAACTAGGGCTGTGGGGAATTGCTCACGAATTCGGACATGTCAATCAAATTCGGCCGGGAGTAACCTGGCACGGTACTGTGGAGGTAACGACGAATATTTATTCGACCTGGGTAACCTACCATATGAATCATCAAAACAATCCCTACACCCGATTGGAAAGTGATGTCGTTCCCCCTGATGCCCAATCTGCACCCATTGCCGGAGGACGTATCAACGGCTTTTTGGAGGCCACGCAAATACGTCAGGAGGCCTTAAAAGGTGCAGAAAACTACGATGTCTTTAAGGTTTTGGTCCCCTTTTGGCAGCTACAACTTTATTATCAACTGGCCGGAGCGGCGCGCAACGCACCCATTCTGACCCTGGATAATCCCACGCCCGAATTCGATACGGTGGACTATGCCAATTATTTTGGAATTGTCGCGGAAACCATGCGGCAGTCTGAGCTCGACGACCTCAGCCCCGGTGAATTACAACTGCATTTCGTCCGAAGTGTTTGCGATGCGGTGCAGGAAGATTTGACTGATTTCTTTATTCGCACGGGCTTTTTAAGGCCTATCGATCGCATCATTGATGATTACGGAGAACGCCAATTTTTGATTACGCAAGCGCAGATCGATGA
>CAZVFU010000194.1:0-2955 GCA_964626595.1 uncultured Saprospiraceae bacterium | reverse complement strand
AAAAACAAGTCGGCTGCGGCCTGATCGGCATAGTGCATCCCCTCGCGCGTCAATCTGACGGATTCAGCATCCGTTGTCCACCAAGACTTTCTGGGATGAGACCGGACCTTTTCTTTTAGTAATTCTACATGATCGGGATAGTCTTCTTTAAAGGACTTCCATTTGAGACCCGACCGAAGACGTAATTCCGTCATGATGCGCTCATTCACTCGGTCTTGCATTCGAAAAGGTTCCGTTTCCAAAGGAATTTCACCGGATTCGATGGCCTTCATGTAAACGATGTTGTGTGGCGGATTCCAGTGGCGGTTTTTTCCATCATAGGAATGTGCTGAAGGTCCCACACCGAGATAGGGTACACCTGTCCAATATTGAGCGTTATGGACTGCTTCTTGTCCCGGTCGCGCAAAATTTGAGATCTCATATTGCTCATAAGGACTGTCTTTTATCCAGTCTAAAAGCAAGTCAAACTGCCGAATAACGGCGTAATCCTCCGGAACTTCTGTTCGACCTTTCTTGATCTGGTGTGCGAGTGCTGTATGTTCCTCCACAGTCAGTGCGTAAGCCGAAAAATGAGGTATGCCCAGATTTTGCATCCAGTCCAAACTAGCTACCCACTCAGCATCCGATAAGCCGGGTAATCCATACATCCAATCTATAGTCATTCGCTCAAATCCCTGTTTCAGGGCCGACTCTATAGCACGTTTTCCCTGTTCCGAGGTATGCGACCGATTCATCCACTGCAGTTGATGTTCATCTCGGGCCTGTATCCCAATGCTAAGCCGATTTACCGGACTGGCTCTGAGCATCCGTAGATACTCGGGAGTAAGGTCATCGGGATTGGCTTCGAGGGTAATCTCAGCTGTTTCTGGCCAGGTGAAAAAGCGAGAAATCGTTTCAAATAATTGACTCAGGTCTGATTTATTTAAGACAGACGGTGTTCCTCCCCCGAGATAAATACTCGTTAGGTTCGAAGTGTTGAGATAGTCTTTTCTACTTTGAATTTCACTCTCAATGGCATTCATCATTCGATCTTTCGATTTCAGTGAAGTGCTGAAATGAAAGTTGCAGTAATGGCAGGCTTGTCGACAAAAAGGAATATGAATATATAGTCCGCTCATATTAGTTTTTGGCTTTGGAGCGCAAGTCATCTATAATCATTTGCGCCGCTTTTTCACCTGTGCGCATCGCCATATTCAGTGATGGGGCAGTCAGCGCATCTCCGCAATAGTAAATTCCGCTTTGATCTCGAATCTCCGCAGGTGATGCTTCGAGTTTCACTTCCTGATGCACCGGCAGTGCCTGATCAATTTCAAAGACTGTTAATAATTTGAGATCCCGCAATCCGGCATGTTTGGCGAGTTCTTGTTGAGCTTCCTGAATTCCTTGCTCTTGAGAATAATTGTTGTGGGGAGGCAAAAGGGTAACTGATACAATCTGTTCGTCGCTCGAAGGCCCACCGGGAACTTCGTTTAAATAGTGAAAGTTGGTGACGGGTGATTTTTCATCGGCTATGAGTCCGATCATTGGGTCTTTGATAATTTGCGCATCTGAACTGGAAAAATAGATATTCATACATCGATTCCATTTCTGAGGGGATGATTCTGGATGGGCATGCGCGCAAAGTACAGCGGATGCCTCCAGTTTAGTTCCATCGTCCAGGGAAATGTTTTGGGGCTCTTTATGTGTTACTTTTTGGCCTAAATGAATAGAATCCGACGGAATCTGACGAGCCAGTTGATTTGCCATTTGTTGAATACCATTCGCCGGTACTGCGGCGTAGCCCGAGCTAAACATTTTGAGGACGAACTCAAACATTCGGGAAGAAGTCGTCAATTTTTTTTCTAAGAAAATGCCCCCGAAAAAAGGGCGGAAAAAGGATTGAATGATGGAGGAGGAAAACCCTTTATTTATTAAATAATCTTCTGTAGACCGTTCTGGACGAGAAAATATTTCATGCAGATCTGTGCCTACCAATTGTCGCGTGAGCCGGGCGAGTTTCCATTTGTCGCTCAGCGTGGCCCAGGGATATTTGAGTGTAGGCCAAGCCAAGCTCAAGTCTTGTAAAGGATTCCCTATGCAATAGGATTTTCCGGATGAAAAGACTTTAGCTCCGGGTTTGAAATACACAAGGTCTAATTCCCCGTAGTCCAGGTACTTTTTAGTAAGTGGGTATGCGGTCAACAATACCTGGAACCCTTTATCCAAAGCCCAATTGTCTTTTAGCGTGGTTTGGAGTCGCCCACCAGCATGACTGGCCCTATCATGAATGGAGACCGGAAAGCCATTTTGGTGCAAGTAGACTGCCGCCACCAATCCACTCATGCCGGCCCCAATAATTCGTATCGGATGTTGTGAGTTCATGTCACTCCTATTTTATGCTCCAAAATAAGATTTATACTGCTTTTTTCTAGGATAGAAGGTAAAAAACAGAAAAGGATAGATGATAATGCTCAAAAGGAAAAAGTAGGATCGAAAATCCATTTGGTCTATTATGAGTGAGCGATTCCGATCTATTTTCCGCACGATATGTTTGTGACGCCAAAAGGTCAATCCAGGGGGTAGTTTTTCTCCTTCGTCAACGAAGTATATCTCGTTGTCAGTCTCGCCATGATCTGTAATTCGGCTCACCCATTCTGCTTTAATGGGACTCAGAAACTTGAGGTGCACCCTATCTCCGGTTTTCGACCCAGTGAACTTCAGTACCTCGAGTTTTCCCACAGGAGGCTTTAGCGCCTCAAAAAGGTCTTTGTCGAACTGATTCATGACCGCTCGATAGTTTCCGGCTACTTCCGTTTGAAGGCGTATGCGTAGTGTTGTATTCATGATGAACTAACATCTCGATCGCCTTCAATGTTGATAATGGGTTTGCAGAATCACTTCTAAATAGGTGGAGACAAACTCGAGGAAGGATGCATGCAGATGAAGACCGGAAGGGACTAGAAATATGCGGCAGCG
>CAZVFU010000193.1:0-2967 GCA_964626595.1 uncultured Saprospiraceae bacterium | reverse complement strand
ATATTTTAATGGGTTCAAGCGGCTAACGCCCGGAATAGAAGGAAATGCATTCAACATTGTTTGTAAAGCGTGGCGTTCATTTTTGTAGAATTATGGGTTGCGCAATTCCCGCACTTGTCTGAACCCCTGATTTTCCTGATGTAATGATAGAGTATGATTTGAATGCGACTTTGAGCTCAAAACTATCAGAACATGAATCATCACTTTAATTCAGGTCCGAGGGTCTTGGTATTTTCCCTTGCTTTGTCCTTTCATTATTTTCATTTATTTTGGAGCACCATTTGCGCTCTGATGAGGAAAAGCTGCATATGGTTCAATCTCGAAGAAACACGATTAAGGGTAGGTTTCACCCGTTGAGACTTATTTTCCCTCTTAGAATATTGAAACCCAATAATAAACCGAACACGAATGAGCCGATCTTTACTGATTTTACTTCTGATCTTTGCAGCCGGACTACTCTTTACGGGTGTAAATGCGCAGAGCGATATGTTTTCGGAACCTGAGGGACTCAGTGAAAAAAAGAATTTCGCTATTGTCATTCACGGGGGAGCGGGTGCAATGAAGCCCGGACGATATTCTAAAAAACAGGAGAATGCGTATTTGGAGTCATTAGACCGAGCGCTTTCCAAAGGGGAGCAACTGCTCGAAGAGGGCGCTGCAGCCATGGATGTCGTGGAGCAGGTGATTGTAATGTTGGAAAATGACTCTCTCTTCAATGCAGGTCGAGGGGCTGTCCTCACCGCTGATGGCCGGTGCGAATTGGATGCCTCCGTGATGAATGGACAGGATAAAACCGGTGGAGCTGTAAGTGGTGTTACTGAAGTCAAAAATCCAATAAAAGCGGCGCGACTGGTCATGGAAGAAACACCCCATGTACTTTTATCGGCCGAAGCCGCAAATACCTGGGCACTGGAAATGGGCCTGGAGCGCGTCCCGAATTCTTATTTTATTACACAAAAGAGACAGCAGAAATACGATCGGATGGACAAAAAGGGAACGGTGGGCTGTGTAGTCAGAGATCGAAATGGTAATTTAGCCGCCGGAACTTCGACGGGTGGAATGACCGGTAAAGCCTGGGGGCGAATTGGAGATTCTCCGATCATAGGAGCGGGTACCTATGCAGATAATGCGAGTTGTGCCGTTTCAGCGACCGGGCATGGAGAGTACTTTATCAAAGAGTCCGCCGCTTTTCAGCTTCATGCGCGGATAGTGTACGGCGGGGAGAGTTTGAATGAGGCGGCCCGCAGTACCTTAGATGTGATAGAAAAGCTGGGAGGCAAGGGCGGACTGATTGCAGTGGATGCGGAGGGAAATGTCAGTATGCCGTTTACTACGGCCGGCATGTTTCGCGCGGCCAGCAGTAAAGAGGGAAGAATGGTGAAAATTTATAAATAAAAATGTTCAGATATGTTGAGTAAAGAAATTAAAGACGAGATCCTTATTATCACCATAGACCGAGCAAAGGCGCTCAATGCCATTAATGCCGAGGTGATGGATGGTTTAAAAGAAATATTTGTTGATACTCAGGAGTGGAATGAGTATCGGGGCATCATAATCACAGGCTCAGGCGAAAAAGCTTTTGCGGCCGGTGCGGATATTAAAGAATTTCCCAACTACGGCGAAAAAGAAGGCGCTGAATTGTCGAGAAAGGGCCATAAAGTATATGATGCGATAGAACAATGCACTGTTCCGGTGCTGGCCGTCATAAATGGTTTTTCATTGGGCGGTGGAAATGAGTTGGCTATGGCCTGCCATATGCGCATAGCAGAAGAACACGCTAAATTCGGACAACCGGAGATCAATTTGGGTTTGATTCCCGGATATGCAGGCACGCAGCGATTTGTTCGCTATGTAGGCAAGGCCAAGGCGATCGAGTTACTATTAACCGGGGATATGATCAGTGCTGAAGAGGCCAAGGATAGAAAGCTGGTAAATAGCGTCGTCGAATCGGGAGAAGGACTCGCCGCCGGTATGAAGTTGATGCAGAAAATCGCTTCAAAGTCTAAGGTGGTAGTCGCTCAAATGCTCAAAACGGTACATGCCTACCATTCTTATGAACCCTCTTTTGACATCGAAAGTCAAACATTTGGTGCTTGTTTTGAATTGGATGATATGAAAGAAGGTGTAGCCGCTTTTATGGAAAAACGAAAACCGAATTTTAAGAACTAATTTGTACTTGAAGTAGAATGATAGAAACGGATATACTTATAATAGGAGCCGGCCCTACCGGATTATTCGCTGTTTTTGAAGCAGGATTGCTGAAGTTGCGTTGTCATCTCATTGATTCTCTGCCTCAGCCTGGGGGACAGTTGACAGAAATTTATCCCAAGAAACCCATTTACGATATTCCGGGCTATCCCGAAGTTTTGGCTGGGGACTTAGTTGATAACCTGATGAAACAAATTGAGGCTTTTAAACCGGGATTTACTTTAGGTGAACGCGCAGAAACGTGTGAGCGTCAAAAGGATGGCTCTTTTATCGTCACAACAAGTGAAGGCACCCAACACAAAGCGCCGGTGGTAGCTATAGCTGGCGGGCTGGGGAGCTTTGAGCCCCGGAAACCGCCCTTGGAGAATATACTTGACTACGAGGGGAAAGGGATAGACTATATGGTGAAGGAGCCTGAAAAGTATCGCGATAAGCGCGTGGTTATAGCCGGCGGGGGGGATTCTGCCCTCGATTGGACGATTTTCCTGGCCGATGTAGCTAGTGAAATTCATATGGTTCATCGTCGCAAAAACTTTCGCGGCGCCCTCGATTCTGTTGAAAAAGTAGAATCGCTGGCTAAGGAGGGGGCTGTCAATTTAATAACAGAAGCTGAAGTAAAAGGACTTCACGGTGAGGAAAGGCTGGAAGGGGTGACCATAGAGAAGAAGAAGGATGCCGGCGCCCTGCGGATAGACACCGATTATTTTATTCCTTTATTTGGTCTCAGTCCCAAATTGGGCCCCTTGGGTGACTGGGGGC
>CAZVFU010000192.1:0-2978 GCA_964626595.1 uncultured Saprospiraceae bacterium | reverse complement strand
GCGCGGAAGCGTGAGGGGTACGGAGGGTGCCGGACCCCGTAGGGCCGGCAGTCCGCTGCAGCGACGCGATGCGTCGCGTCGCTCAAGGACGGAGCGGTCAGCGAACCCCGGAGGGGCCCGACCCCCGAGGAGCGTTTGGCGCAGCTCGGGGGTCACGCCCAAAAAAGGACCTTAAAATATATGCGATACACGGTGTTTTTTCGTTACGCTTAAGTGATGATAAATGAAAGGCGACGGCTGGAATTTTTCTTATCTTTGAATTATAACCGACCGGGTGAAGATAGAATATGAGGTGCAGGGGATGGGAATAGGATGTGGGGGCGTGGCTTTGCTTCGGGACGAAAAATATATATACTATGGGATGTGCAGGATGTGCCACAGGGACCGATGGGTCACCGAAAGGCTGCAAAAGCAATGGAGGATGTTCGACGGGAGGCTGTAATAAACTCAACACCTTTGACTGGATTTCGGTAATGGATATTCGTGATCCGGTCCAGTTTAGATTCGTGGAAGTGAGCTTTAAGTCCGGAGCGACAAAGGAGTTTTTTAAGATGCCGGAAAATGTGCACGCGGTCACGGGTGATAGGGTGGTGGTTGATGATAAAGGCGGCTATAATGTGGGCCAGGTGAGCCTAAGTGGAGAGTTGGTGCGGCTGCAAATGAAGAAAAAGCGGGTCAGGGAGGACCGAATCATGCACGAGGTGATCCGAATCGCTCACGATCGAGACCTGGAGAAAGTGCAGGAGGCACGAGAACGCGAACACCCGGCGATGGTGAAGGCGCGTGCCATTGCCCGAACGCTGGGACTGGAAATGAAGGTGGGAGATGTGGAGTTTCGGGCAGACCTAAGGAAGGCGACGTTTTACTACACGGCGGAAGGGCGCGTGGATTTTCGGGAATTAGTTCGATCGTATGCTCGGGAGTTTCGAGTGAAGGTGGAGATGCGCCAGATTGGAGCTCGTCAGGAGTCCAGCCGGATTGGGGGTCTAGGGCCTTGCGGGCGTGAATTGTGCTGCTCGACCTGGCTGACGGACTTTAAGTCAGTTTCGACATCGGCAGCGCGGTATCAAAATCTTTCGATTAATCAGGCGAAGCTTTCGGGGCAGTGCGGCCGTTTGAAATGCTGTTTGAACTACGAATTGGATACCTATATGGAAGCGCTGAAGGAGTTTCCCAAAAAGGCAGACAAATTGTATACGCAACAAGGAAAGGCGCAAAAAATCAAGGTAGATATTTTTAAACGGCAGATATATTACATGTTGGAGGATTCCCGGGGTCGCCGACAAGTGACGCCCTTGAATGTAGATCGAGTAAAGGAAATTTTGGCGATGAATAAGGAGGGCGAAAAGCCGGAGACCCTGGTTGATGCCGATGCGATTTTGGAGACGGAGATGGAACACGATTTTGAGTCCAATGTGACAGGGGTAGTTGACTTGCCAAAGGAGAAAAGAAAAAAACGCTCAAAGGGTCGCAAAGGCCGCGGACGCAAGGGACCTAAAAATAGAGGAGGTAAAAGGGGGGCTAAATCGAATAGGAATAATAAGCAATCAAATAACAGAAATAAAGGAAATAAGAAATGAAATACGATCTGATTATCATTGGTTCTGGCCCTGGCGGTTATGTGTGCGCCATTCGAGCGGCACAATTGGGTATGAAAACGGCCATCGTTGAAAAATACGATACCTTGGGAGGCACCTGTCTCAATGTCGGTTGCATCCCGTCAAAAGCCTTATTGGACTCGACAGAGCATTTTCACACCGCGCGCGATAAATTCGAGACGCATGGCATTGACATAAAGGATCTATCCGTGAATATGCCTCAAATGATCAAGCGGAAAGCGAGCGTAGTTCAGGAAAATGTCGACGGCATTCAGTTTTTGATGAAAAAGAATAAAATCGATGTGCATCACGGCTGGGGGAGCTTCAAAGATGAGCACACGATTACGATCGATAAAGGTGATCAGGGGACGGAAGAAATCGAGGGTGAGCGCATAGTGATTGCCACAGGATCGAAGCCCAATACGCCGGATATGTTTCAATACGATAAAAAGCGCGTGATCACTTCAACTGAGGCACTGGAGATTACAAAGGTGCCCAAGAAAATGGTGGTTGTTGGTGCCGGTGTGATTGGTCTGGAGTTGGGCTCTGTTTTTGCTCGAATCGGCACGGAAGTGACAGTGGTGGAATATATGGATCGGGCATTGGCGACCATGGATAAGGACTGTGGGAAAGAATTGGTGAAGTCCATGAAGAAGTTGGGCGTAAAATTCCATTTCAATTATGGCGTGAGTAAGGTGAAAGCCACTTCGCGATCCGTTACAGTGACCGCTGAAGCCAGAGAAGGCGATGATACTCAGGAGTTCAAAGCTGACTACTGTTTGGTTTCTATTGGTCGTCATGCCTACACGAAAGGGCTGAAACTGGAAAATGCCGGCCTCAAGGCGAATGAAAGGGGACAGGTCGAAGTGAATGATAAGTTGCAAACGGAGAAATCGCATATTTACGCCATCGGGGATGTCATTCGGGGCGCGATGCTCGCTCATAAGGCGGAGGAAGAAGGCGTTTTAGTGGCTGAAATTCTGGCCGGACAAAAGCCGCACATTGATTACAATCTCATTCCCAATGTAGTCTATACCTGGCCGGAGGTAGCGTCTGTGGGAAAATCCGAGGCTGATCTCAAGGAAGAAGGTGTGCCTATTAAAGTGGGAAAATTTCCATATAAAGCGCTGGGTCGCGCCCGGGCGAGTATGGATACCGAGGGGCTGATCAAATTGATTGCCCATAAAGATACGGACCGATTGCTGGGTGCGCACATCATCGGAGCACGTGCGGCGGACTTGATTATGGAGGCCGTTGCAGTGATGGAATTCAAGGGCTCCGCTGAAGATATGGCGCGCATGAGTCACCCACATCCGACGTATAGCGAGGGCATGAAGGAGGCGGCTATGGCAGCGACTGAAAAGCGGCCGATACATATGT
>CAZVFU010000191.1:0-2992 GCA_964626595.1 uncultured Saprospiraceae bacterium | reverse complement strand
AAAACGACCAGCAAGGCTAGTGCCAACTGTATATAAAAAAGAGAACCCTCCGACCTCTGGCCGACCCTGATTTCGGAATATATATACTGATCTAATCCTATATTCCACTTCAGTTGAAGGGTCTGTTGCTCCATTTCCGCTGGAACAGGAATCTGACCATGATCAGCCGCACGCCAGAATCCGGAGTCCGATATCCATCGATATTTAACATTTCTAGTTTGCGAAAAAAGGGGGGCATCGATCACTGCCTGAAAGGAACTCGCATCAACGGGTAAATCAAAATAAGGCACAGAATCCATATACCCGCTGGGCGAAACCACCACAAGCTGACTATCCCGATGAACTTTCAGTACTGCCACAGATGAGCGCTGGGCCATAACTGGAAAACTAAAATCATGGGGGTTAAAAAAACTAAGACCGTTTACACCGCCAAAGACCATCAGAGAGTCCGTAAGCACAGCACTGGATATTCGATTGAACTCGTCGGAAGGAAAGCCCTCGTCCTTGCCCAAAGCGGCCAGCCGCTTATTTACCAAATCAATAACGTACAATCCATCATTTGAAGAAAGCCAGATACGTCCCTGACTGTCTTCCTGAATGTTATGTATGTAATTTGAACGCAAGTAATTATCACGGTTAAACGCATGAATCAGTGATCGCCTGGGTGAGGCACTCAACCATAACAGGCCCTCATGTTTCGTTGCGAGCAGAATACTTCCATCAGGAAGCAAATGGGCATCCTGAATGCTTTTTTCGGTGACTTTCTCAAAGAGAATCATTTTTGGACTCTCTCCACCCTCAAAATGAGTCAGAAACAGACCCTCAGCAGTGCATACGAGTATTGTATCCGAATCTGCGATCCGTTTTAAACGCTGAACAGATATTTTGGGATCGAAAATACGCAATGAGTTCCCTTCCCATGCTATGGAAATAGGGACTAAGCCTTCATCCAGCGCTCTGGGATCAAGCAGAAACAAGCCTGTACCCGTACCTATGAGAAAGGAACCTTCTCCCGTCTCCGTCAATCCCCAAATGCTGCTTTGGTCAGCCGATGGATTCAAAAAGGTTATACACTGTTTTGTAACCCGACTGTAATATTTAATTTTCGATCCCTCAACAGAGACCATCCCCATATCGTTTGATACGAAGCTATAATTCGTCTTTCTAAAACACTCCTTTTGATCTTTTGGAATAGGCAAAGAAATTAAAGAATCCGGAAGAGATGCCAGATCCAGTTTGATCAAGTCGGAGTATGAAGTGACCCAAAGTGCATTTTCTGCCCGATCAGCATACATCTGCCGCGTGGAATAGCCCTGCAAAGTCTGGCGGGGAAAGGAGGTCCTGGTTCCCATATTCTTTTTCGTCACCACAGCCAGCCCTTTCTTCGTAGCGAAAATGGAGGAGCTGGAAGATGATTGGCCGGCATGAATAGAGGTCACAAGACGATCATCACCTATCAGATTGGCGATCTCATTATGGAGATCGGAATAAACCGGGCCTGAAGCAGTAAGACGGTAATATCTGTTGTCCTCTAACAGAGCAATAAGCCCGTGATCAGAAAAGAACCGTGAAATATTTTTCCCTTTGGGTAATTCTGAAAATATCCAACCGCTTGGGGAGGAGCCTTCTTCATCTAAAGTCAAGGTATAATAATCTGATCGACTGTTATTTCCAACAAATAATTGATCACCAACTTTCCGGGCCCATCTCGCAGTATACCCTATCGGCAAGCCGGAAAGCGGTTTCATTTGAACCCCATGCTCCTGATAAGCAATCATCTTACATTGGCCGGACTTAGGAATGTAGGCCAAAGCCAGCGTATCAAAGCTTCCCAAAAGATGATACCCCTCCGTCTCAGGTAATAATCGCACCGAATCCTTCCGAACTATATATAAACCTTCCTCGGCAGATAATATCATCGATTCTTCGCCAATCTTCCCCGAGGCATAAAAAGCAGTTTCGCAAATTCCCGAGTAATCGCCAAACACACAGGGTGCCAGGCATTCTTTCGAGTGTTCATTAAAAAATGTAATGCCTCGCTGAGATTCTCCACGATTTATAATATCTGAACCCACAGCATACCATCCATCTGCCAAATGATGTAGCGAGCTTGTATGTTCGGTGATAAGGTCTGGTGGAAGCGATAGCTCACGAACTGATTTACCGTCATAATAATACAGCGCAGATAAAGAAGCCAGTGTAATATCTCCACGCACCTTAAGACGAGAATCCCCCTCCACGATATTCGAAGAAGCAAAAGGCACTTGACGCATGACATATTGAACCCCTTTGACCGTAAACTCCCGCTCCAACTCTTTAAATTCGACTGGATTGCTGCGTATGATTTGGTCCGAACTACTTTGACCAAAGACTAAAAGAGATCCCGAAACCAGAAGCACAAACGATAAAACCAATCCCAGATTTGAAATGACCGACCATCGTAGGATATCCGATAATTTCAAAACAGGGGCGCAATTATTATTTAAAATCAACTGTAGTTACTTTTTTCAAAAATACAAAAAAAGCCACTCTGTATTCATTTCATACAGTAATATTCAGTCAAGATATTACGATGATGCGCCATACTATCGAATTGTGAGCTTCAATAAGTCGAATGTAAATATTATGGGCGTGACCCTCGAGGCTCTGGCCTTCGGCAGAGCTCGAGGGTCGGGCCCCTCCGGGCTACCGGACCTTCACTTCGTTCTACTCGTTCGGTCGTGCCGCCTGCTGCGGCACCCCTCCATACCCCTCACGCTTCCGCGCTCCGCGCGGCATGACATTTTTTTGATCGCAACAGGGCCTTAACATATTACCCTACATAACTGACACTGCTGAAGCGATAAGAGCATTCATCATCCTGCCATTGCTATTAGAAATCGGGTAATGGCCGGAGCCGCGGGCGGGCCTATTCAGATTCCGGCCCCTCGCATAAACCTCCCTATTTACACAATACCCCCCCCCACCCGATCAAGCCTCCCGTTACGAATCA
>CAZVFU010000190.1:0-3018 GCA_964626595.1 uncultured Saprospiraceae bacterium | reverse complement strand
AAAGATTCCCACTTTTACCGCTACTTAAAGCGCAACGATTTTTTCCATAAATCCAAAGATTAATGTACGATAGTGCCGGAATATGCACGAATAACTGGTCACCTATTATTCTTAGATATCCTGTTGTCGGAATTGGGGTTCCCAAGTACGAAAATCACAGACTATGATTTGAACTTTTCCGGCCAGAGGATGCTCAGAAATGGACTGAGCAATCCAAAAGCGAAAACGGATGCGGCGGCACCCATTAGAAAAACCAAAGCTGAGAGGTAAAATGGCCCCTCAAATTGATTCACGACATATCCCCAAGCGACAAGGGTAGCACCGAATCCCAGCGGTCGCAGAATCATCTTTTTCAATGAGGTGCGCAATATTTTTCGGTGCGCAAAGACCATAAAAAGAATAGCCATCGCCGATTGCGTAAACAGGGTGGTGTATGCGGCTCCTACTGCATCAAACAGGGGGATCATGACGAGGTTGAGGCTGATGTTGAGCACTACGCCGCTGAGGTAGCAGATGTTTAAAAACCGAAGACGTTCGTAAGCGGTTAGCAAACTCCCCATGACGTAATCGGATGACCGAACGATGAAGGTGAGCATGAGAATGCTCAGAATGTGACTCCAGGCGGGAGTGGCTTCCGTGTACAAGCCAAAAGTGATCTCATCGGCATACCAAAAACACAGGGAACTCAAGGGTATAGATACGGCCATCAGAAAAAACCACCCGGCGCGGGCCAGCTCAGCTGGGGGGGTGTTTTCCCGGCTGGCATTCGAAAACATCGGTAATAGCAGCCCGGCTACTAAAAATCCGACAATATTAGCCGCATCGAGTAGCCGAAAACCGGCTGCATAGGCCCCCGATTGATAATAACCGTCCTCGAGCAGCCATTCGATCATGATTAAATCAAGACGAGTGAATAAGGTCATCAAAAATACAATCAGCGCGTAGGGGAGTGCCTTTCGAAAAATGACTCTGATATTTTTTATGGAAAATCGACTTCGTCCCAGTTTGATTTTATTTCGAACCCAAATGGCAACCACACTCACTGCTAAACTAAAGGACACCGTCTGAGCGATCGCAAAATTCATTATGCTGATGCCGGGACTGGAAGCGCTCCATAATAACCATCCGACAATAAAAATCATGAGAAGCTTATCCAGACTGGAGAACACACTATCCGTTTTGTAATATCCCAAACCACTGACTACGGTTCGCAGATAGACAAGCCAGGAATTGAGGAGTAAATTGAAAACCAGCAGCAAATACAAAAGCGGAGCTTCTCTGAGATAGCCTGAAACCCATCCAGCCAGGAAAACAAGGGGTAGAAAGACTAAAGTGAGCAACCATTTGGTGGGAAATCCTCGGGCCAAAAGGGATCGAACGCTACCTCGCTGACGGGAGATCCATTGGTGACTAAAATTTTGAAGTCCCAGATCTGCAAAAATCTGAAACAAGAAGATGAAATTGAAAAAAACAGTGAAAAGTCCATAGGACTCAGCTCCGACTTCATTCTGTACCGTCCGGTCAATTCCAAATAGGTAGAAGGGCTTGATCAAAATATTGATCAATAGGAGAAGAATAATATTAACTCCAAAGGTTTTTACCCGCTGTTGGTCTCCATTCACGGTGCAAAGATAGAAACTCTTTATTGCGCGTCTGATTCCAGCATCGCAAAACCACGTCCAAACACATTAAAATTTATTCTTATATTTGTTATTCAGGACTAAAAGCGGATGATATCAGAAAAAATAAAGGTGGGGATATTTACAGGCGGCTACAGCGCTGAACGTTCCGTAGCTTTGCAGTCGGCGGCTTTTATCGAGCGCCACCTCGATGAAGAGCGCTTTGAGTGGTACACCATAGATGTGCAACGCAACCGATGGACATGTGGAGAAGATGGGTATTTTGATTTGAACGCAGGCGCTTTGGTATGGCCCGATCGGCAAGTAAAGTTGGATGTGGCCTATGTCATGATTCACGGGGCGCCAGCCGAGGATGGGCTGTTGCAGGGATATTTTGATATGATTGAATTGCCTTACACTTGTTCATCTGTATTTTCCAGTGCACTCACCTTTGATAAACAAGCGACCAAGCAATTTTTAAAAGGGGTAGTGCCCATGGCGCCTTCTCGCTGTTTGCGCGCCGGGGAGTCACTGCAAGCCAACGAACTTTCCGACTGGAGCTTCCCACTTTTTGTAAAGCCAAACAAACAAGGCAGTTCTTTTGGCATTAGTAAAGTCAAATCGGCTGCAGAGCTTCAGAACGCCATAGCGAAAGCCCGCGAGTTTGATGATGAAGTTATGATTGAGAAATTTATATCCGGCCGTGAATTTTCCTGTGGCATGGTCTATACTCCCCATGGCCTTCGAGTATTACCGCTGACGGAAATCAAATCTTTCAACGAGTTTTTTGACTACGCCGCGAAATATCAACGACAAAGCGAAGAAATTACACCCGCTGATTTGTCACCTACTCAAGCTGAAGAAATCGTGATGCATGCCCGGCGTATTTATTCGTGTTTGCGATGTAGTGGACTGGTTCGGGCCGACTTTATACTAGAAGATGGCATTTTCTACTTTTTGGAGCTGAATACCATTCCCGGGATGAGCTCAACAAGCATTGTGCCCCAGCAAGCCGAAGCAGCAGGCATCTCTCCCTCGAATTTGGTCCATTGGCCTTTAGAAGGTTGTTTGAAACGTGGTGTTGATCGATGAGATCTCCTATCAATTTAGGGCTGCTCTAAAAATTTCCAAAAACACTACTCAAAAGGCCGGAAAATTTAGATTGCGTCATTTTTTTCAGTAATTCCATACTTTGACCGACGAAGCGGAACGCTCAGGCGGGATTCGACCGATTAAGCTGCGAAATAGTAGGCTATTGGCAATTAGTTATTTGGTTTTAGCAATTAGCTATTTAGGGTTCCGCTCTTTCGTGATTTTACCGCGGAGTCGCGGAGGTCGCAAAGAAATATTCGTTTTTAATTGATTGAAAAGCTATGAGTGATATCTTCCTCAACCTCAA
>CAZVFU010000189.1:0-3019 GCA_964626595.1 uncultured Saprospiraceae bacterium | reverse complement strand
CTTTAACCTTGAAACCCTTTAACCTTGAAACCCTTGATCCCTCTTCGCGTCAGCGATGAGAGGGTGGCCCCGAGCGCTGAGGCCGGCCGGCCGCAGCAAGCGACAGGGAGATCCCGCAAGCCTTTCAGGCGTGCGGGAGCCGAGCGAATAGAGAGCACCCGACCGTAGCGACGCCGAGCGGCCTGTGGGACGCTCGGGGTGACGCCCAAAAAATAAAAATGAAAAATTATCTAGGACCTCAGGGTCGAACCTTATTCTACAGCGCCTTTAATACAATTCATATGAACGGAAATCACACTCCAGCGGTCCATTGTACAAAATCAACTTTTTTGAGGGTTTTAGGCCCAATCGCTTGATGGCATCGGGGTTGCCAGAAAGGACCCAGGCCGTCCACCCGGAGTAGTCTTGTTTTAATTTATCCCCTATTTCCATGTAAAACGCTTTTTCATCATGAAGCTCCATCCGCTCACTGTAGGGGGGATTCATCATAAGCACGCCTGTTTCTGCCGGAGGGGCTGAATGAAAAAAGTCGGCCTTTCTCCATTGAATATCATCACCTATTTTAGCCTGCATGGCATTTTTTTTGCTGAGCCGCATCGCTTCCGGATGAGAATCTGCACCAAATATAGAGGTCTCCAATGGCTGACTCTGCCGGGCACACTCTCGCTTGAGCTTTCGAAAACCACCGATATCTAAACTGTAAAAGGACTCGAAGGCAAATCCATCCCGAAAACGCTGGGAGGGGATATTCTTAGCCCAAAGTGCAGCTTCAATGGGTAGGGTCCCCGTTCCGCACATGGGGTCGAAAAAAACCTGATCTGGCTGCCAGCCGCTTAGCCGGATCATCCCCAGAGCCAACACTTCATTTATTGTAGCTACGCCTTTCCCCACTTTGTACCCGCGGTGATATAGCGGATCCCCACTCGTATTGAGCGATAGGGTAGCTCTGTCATTGTAAATATGAATATTGATCGGAATGTCTGGAAACTCTTTATCCACATTTGGCCGCCGACCAAATCGATCGCGAAAATGATCCGCAATAGCATCTTTCACTTTCAATGCCGCAAAGCCTGTATGTGCAAATCGCGGTGAAGAAATCGTGGGGTATATGGCAAAAGTCTGATCCATTTTCATATGCTCGTGCCAATCCACAGTGCGCGCAAAATCATAGAGTTCTGTCTCATTGGATGCTGTTCCCTCCTGCAAAATCCAGAGCACGTGGGTAGCCAGTCTCGACAGGTAATTTATGGCAAAAATATCCGCCTCCGTGGCCTGATCCAAACGCACAGCACGCTGCAGAACCTCTCCATCTTTCCCCGTCAATTCTTTAAGCTCTTCCCGAAGTAGCTTTTCGAGTCCCGCCTGCGTTTTTATGATTAAATCCATGTTTTTAAGTTTGTAGCACCCCGGGGTTGAATTTCTCTATCGGGGCGTGATTTGCCGCTGCCAGACCCTGCGATAAAACTTCTCGGGTCGACAAGGGGTCGATAATAGCATCTACCCACAGCCGCGCTGCCGCATAATAAGGTGTGGTTTGCTCTTCGTATCGAGCACTGATTTTGTCCAATAGCTTTTTCTCTTCCTCCGGACTTATAGTCTGTCCTTTGGCCTTCATAGAAGCGGTTTGAATTTGCAATAGCACCTTTGCCGCCTGGCTGCCGCCCATCACCGCGATTTTTGCCGTCGGCCAGGCCACAATGAGTCTCGGGTCATAGGCCTTGCCACACATCGCATAATTGCCTGCACCATAGCTGTTGCCCATGACTACGGAGAACTTGGGGACGGTCGAGTTGGAGACCGCATTGACCATCTTTGCTCCGTCCTTAATGATGCCGCCGTGCTCAGATCGTGTTCCCACCATAAAGCCGGTTACGTCGTGAAAAAACACAAGCGGAATCTTCTTCTGATTGCAGTTCATAATAAAACGGGCGGCCTTGTCTGCCGAATCCGAATAAATCACACCGCCGAACTGCATTTCCCCTTTTTTCGTCTTCACCACTTCGCGATTATTCGCTACGATTCCGACTGACCAGCCATCGATGCGCGCGTAGGCACAGATGATTGTCTTTCCATATCCATTTTTATAGTAGGTGAGTTTCGAATCATCCACGATACGTTTCAAAATCTCTTTGGTATCATAGGGCTGACCCCCGCCCTCCGGATACAGCCCCAAAATCTCTTTCGGGTCTTCCTTCGGCGGTTTGGGTTCCTCCCGATTTAGCCCCACAGTTTCTCTCGGGCCCATATTAGCCATGAGATCGCGAATGGTGGAAATGCATTCGGTATCATCCTTCATTTTATAGTCCGTCACGCCTGAAATCTCACTCTGCGTGGTCGCACCGCCCAGAGTTTCCTTATCCGTATCTTCCCCTATGGCTGCCCGGACCAGATAAGGGCCCGCAAGAAAAATTGAACCTGTCCCTTCCACAATCAGAGCCTCGTCGGACATGATCGGCAGATACGCACCTCCCGCTACACAACTGCCCATGATGGCTGCAATTTGCGGAATGCCCATACTCGACATTTTTGCATTATTCCGAAAAATACGTCCAAAATGCTCTTTATCCGGAAAAATCTCATCCTGCATGGGCAGGTACACGCCCGCACTATCCACCAGATAAATGATCGGCAGTCGATTTTCCATTGCAATTTCCTGTGCTCGCAAATTCTTTTTACCTGTGATTGGGAACCAGGCCCCAGCTTTTACTGTAGCATCATTAGCGACTACAATGCATTGTCGATCAGACACATATCCCATTACTACGATCACTCCACCAGCGGGACAGCCGCCTTCTTCTTCATACATCTCATAGCCTGCAAAGGCACCCATTTCAAAAGCCGGTTTTCCTTCGTCCAAAAGTGCATTTATGCGCTCGCGCGCTGTCATTTTTCCCTTGGCATGCTGTTTTTCCAGCTTCTTTTTTCCGCCGCCCAGGCGCACGGCTTCCAAGCGATGCTCATACCGTGAGAGCGCCAACTTCATCGCATCCTCATTTTGGTTAAATTTGAGATCGATATC
>CAZVFU010000188.1:0-3056 GCA_964626595.1 uncultured Saprospiraceae bacterium | reverse complement strand
ATGCTGCCTGACGTTTTTTGGTGGTCGGCGGAGCGATACCGTATTCCTTCAACTTCTTTTTCCCGGTTTCTGACATCCACTCCGTAGTCCATGCCGGTGAAATTGAGGTCGTGACTTCCACAGGATCGTAATCTTCAGCTTCCAGCGCAGCTCGTACCTGCATTTCGATCATGTTCATGGCCGGGCAACCACTATAGGTCGGGGTAATCACCACATGAACACCTTTACTGTTATTTAAAGGCCTTATGTCCCTAATGATGCCCAGATCTTCCACAGTTAATACAGGGATTTCAGGATCCTTTACTTCAGAAAGGATGGATCGGATATCATCTTCAAATGTGGCAACTTCTGACATAACTTACCATTCTAGCCCGGGATGAGCCCGTTGTACGGACTGCATTTCCGCTAAAATATACCCGAGGTGCTCAGAATGAACTCCAGCTTTAGCACCAACGTGCATATAGGTATCTTTTGGAATTTCTAAGCCGGCTTTTTGCATAATTTGTTTGAGCTGCTCTTGAAAAGGCTCAGCAATTTGAGTTAAGTCTACGCCAAACCCTTCAGCTGCTGCTTTTTCATCCAGATTATCAGGAGTAATCAGCTCACCGCTATATTTGTACAAGGCATCCAGCGCGTCCTGCATTTTACCGTGACTCTCCTCTGTTCCCTGCCCTAAGCGAATCACCCATTCGCCACTGTATTTGGCATGGTAATTCACTTCCTTCAGTGATTTTTCAGCGATCGCACTGAAGTGTTGATCCTCCTTTTGTTCGCGCAGTTCGATTAAAAATAAACGATGAAAAACATCAAAAATACACTGGCGCATCAGCGTCGTGCCCCAGTGTCCATTCGGCTGTTCCACCAAAAACGGATGTCGAAAGTCCATCTCGTCACGATGGTAAGCCAGATCATCTTCTGAACGCCCTTTACCTTCCAGCTCGCCGGCATATTGATAGTACATGCGGGACTGTCCGACTAAATCCAGAGCGATATTTGTAATCGCGATATCTTGCTCCAAAACCGGGCCGTGTCCACACCATTCCGACAGGCGATGACCCAAAATCAAGGTCGTGTCAGCCATGCGCAGGGCATACTCCAATTTAGGATGCTGAGAATAATCTTCAAAAGCCATATTTACATGTGTTCTACGTCATCCGGCACATCGTAAAAAGTGGGGTGCCGATAAATTTTGTCTTTTGCCGGTTCAAATAAAGATTCTTGGTCATCCGGATCGCTCGCCGTAATGTGTTTGGACTCCACCACCCACAGACTCACGCCTTCCTGGCGGCGACAATAGACATCGCGCGCATTCTGAAGAGCGACTTCCGCATCCGGAGCATGAAGGCTGCCCGCATGTTTGTGATGCAAGCCATTCGCCGATCGAATAAAAACTTCGTAAAGAGGCCAATCTTTTGACATAGGACTAAATTATGCGGTTCGTTTTTGGGGTTGCATTTGGCGACTTTGTTTTTCTGCAAAGGCAGTCGCAGCCTCTCGCACCCAGCGACCTTGATCATAAGCATCTTGACGGGCCTGAATGCGTTCTTCATTACAAGGACCATTTCCTTTGACCACGCGCCAAAATTCCGACCAGTCGATCGCCCCAAAGTCATAGTGCTGCGTCTCTTCATTCCAGGTCAAATCCGCATCGGGCACCTGCAGGCCTAAATACTCCGCTTGAGGCACCGTGACATCGACAAATCGCTGACGCAACTCATCATTCGTAAATCGCTTGATTTTCCAGTCCATGGATTGTTGAGTATGCTTCGAGTCTTTGTCGGACGGGCCAAACATCATCAGAGAAGGCCACCACCATCGATTCAAGGCATCCTGCGCCATTTTTTTCTGCACTTCGCTACCTTGAGCGAGTTTCATCATAATTTCGTATCCCTGCCGCTGGTGAAAACTCTCCTCCTTGCACACCCGAACCATCGCTCGGGCATAGGGTCCGTAGGAGGCCCGGCAAAGAGGCACCTGATTCATAATCGCAGCACCATCCACTAACCAGCCAATCGCTCCCATATCGGCCCAACTGACAGTCGGATAATTAAATATGCTGGAATACTTTGCCTTTCCACTGTGCAGATCCTGAATCATTTGATCCCGGCTTTCACCCAGGGTTTCAGCGGCACTGTATAAATAAAGACCATGGCCCGCTTCATCCTGCACCTTAGCCATCAAAGCCACTTTTCGGCGAAGCGTAGGCGCTCGCGTGATCCAGTTTCCCTCCGGCAGCATGCCGACGATTTCTGAATGGGCGTGTTGAGAAATTTGGCGCAACAGCGTTTGCCGATAATCTTCAGGCATGAAGTCTTTAGGCTCAATCTTTTCATCGCGCTCAATCGTCTGATCAAACTTATCTTGTAAGGCAGGTGAGTTCATAAACTGTCGTTTTATCGATTACACAAGTATAACGAATTCTGATGATAAAGCGTTCGCGGGGAAGGGGAATTTGACACCCAATCAACCTAAGACGCTCAATCCATAGTGTCAATGTCATCCAAATCATCCAATAACAAGTCTGAATACACCATCAAAATGGCCGATTGAGGAACAATAAAGTACGCTCGCGAATCCAGTCTCACCTCCCAGGCCGAATTTTTCAAAAACACAGCCCATTGCCCCTCTTCCACCTGCAGCGGCATATAATGCTGACGTTGCTCGATCGGTTTCCAATCCTCATCCATATCATCCGAGGGCAGCATATATCCCGGACCCACCTTAACGATAATCCCTTGACGCACAGGCTCCTTATCCTTCACGCCCGGCGGCAGGTATAGCCCCGATCCCGTTCTCTGCTCCGCCGAATGCGGTTCAATCAGCACCTTATCACCAATCATTTCAATGAAATCCGGATCCCAGTTCATTTTATCTTATTGTGTTCCGTAAAGGTACGATTTATTCTTTTTTTTAGGGGCTGTCCCCGCCCCGCTGTGCGCGGGTCGCGGTCGCTATGCTACGCCGCTCGTTATTCACTCGGCCCTTCTCCGCCAGCCGGCGGCTCGGTCTCCCTCCCTGCGGTCGGGCCGGCTGCGCAGCGCTCATCCGGGGGGTAT
>CAZVFU010000187.1:0-3141 GCA_964626595.1 uncultured Saprospiraceae bacterium | reverse complement strand
ACGGGCGTTCCATTGTGGGATGTGGTCATATTTCCAATAGCCCCGTTGACATTGCTGGGAAAGATCACGGGCTCGCTAAATGGACCGTTTTCAAAATTATCATTACTCTGAGCTGCAAAAATATTGTAGTAGGATTCACTATTCGAAGCGGGATAAATCCGAAATAGACTACTATCAGTCAGATTGGAGGCGAAGCTATTAGATGAAAATTCAATTTCGATGTCCAGGATATCTTCGGAGTTGCCGCTAGAGGCATGATAAATGCCACTGTCATTGAAATCATCCGGTTGTAGGAGAGCCGGCCTTGGATCGGAAAAGGTGTTGAGATCTAAATCGCCCTGACTTAGATATTCCGTAAACCAAAAATGGAAAAACTGCTCACCTCTTTTTTGGATTTTTAACTGAAGTACATAGTAATCTTGATCTTGCTCTATATCGTATCGGGTGCCTTCACGCCACTTTGCCTCCAAAATTTCCGGTGCTCGAGGGATACGCTCAGAGGAAGTGATAGGACCAAAATCTTCCGTTTCTATTTGTAATTGTACATCCGTATTTTCTATCCATCCGGATGGATTGTTTATCAGGTAGTTATAGATAGAAGTATCTTGATTTTCATTTTGGACGATTTCTATTTCGTTTGCGCCCTCTGTGTCTAAGATAATTGAGGCATCAGAGATAAAATTTAGTCTATCGATTTCGTTTAAAGATTGCCAACCTCCATAGATAGGTAGGGATTCTGAGAGTAAAAGAGGAGCTGTTCTATTATTATACTCTATATGAAATTGCACAACAGCTTTGGGGTCCGAAGGCAAATTGCTATCTATTTCTTGTGAGAAAAAATCATCACTGCAAGAGGACAAGAATACTGCGGTAGCGAGTAGCAATAAAGATTGTAGAACTATATTTTTAAAACTCATATCTAAAATTAATGTATGGGATGATAGGGAATAAACTGGCCTGTCGAATGGTATTTCGAGATTCACCGGTCACATTATTGAATTGTGTATCAGAAAAAATAAAGAAGGGATTCGCTCGGCTATACGCATTATACGCACCTATGGACCAAGTACGCGTTCCATACTTTTTCTCTTTGATGAAATCTACTCCCAGATCCAGTCGATGGTAATTCGGAGCTCGGTAATTATTTTTCTCATCAAAATTGTCTATAATGCTTGGAAAGGTAAAATCTGGATTGCTGGACTCCCTGAGCCACAGGAATTGATCAGCGGCAAGGGTCACGGCATTTCCTGTGCCAAAAACCCAAGTACCTGAAAATCGGATTTTGGGCGTCAACTCGTACATAGCAACTACTGATATGTCATGTCTCCGATCAAATCGAAACGGATATTTACGCCCAAAATTAATATCATCAAACTGTCGCCATGACCAGGCGAGGGTGTATCCAATCCAACCCGTTAACCGACCTTCCTTTTTCTGGAGGAGGAGCTCCCAGCCGTAAGCCTGCCCATTGCCTTGGGTGACGCGATCTTGCCAGTCACTGAATGCAAAAAGTGAGGCGCCTTCACGGAAGGACAAGACATTAGTCATTTCTTTGTAGTAGACCTCCGACGATAATTCATACCCTCGGGGTAGAGTTTTTGCGATCCCAAGTGCGACTTGCCAGGAATCCTGTGGGCGGACACGAGCCGTAGAAGGTAACCACAGATCAGTGGGCAAGCTTAGGTTTTCATTCGTTAATAGCTGGATGTATTGCCTCATTGTGGCAAAAGAGCCTTTGATGGACCAACGATTAGGCAATAAATAGCGTGCTGCTATTCTCGGCTGGAATGAAAAATAATCCCGCTCCTGAACATGAAAACTGGATAAATGCAATCCCACATTCATGCTCAACTTGGAGTTTATGGTCCAATCATCTTCAATGTAGGCGGCAGTTTCCCACGATGAGAGTTTCTTCTGTTGAATTACGGTATCAATATCTACATTGGGGTCTGTAAATGAGTAGAGGTCAAATCCGCCCGGATTGAATTGATGGTAGGTTAAGGCCAGCCCGGCTTTAATGGAATGGTTAGGGTGTGGAAGGTAGTCAAAGTCCATTTTGATACCCCAATCACGAATGCCGGATAGATAAGATAATCCAGTCTCTTCTTCGATTTCATCCTGATTCTGATCATTAAAAGTCTGATCTGTGATCCCATTTTGAAAGTTATAGTTGCTGTAAATCAGAGTGAGATTTGAAAAGAGTCTATTGTTCCACACTCTATTCCATCGTAGTGAAGCTGTGGTGTTACCCCAGGAAAGGCCTACATCCGTGTAGCTTCGGAAGTTGTCCTGACGATAATCCTCGGCGAATCCATAGGCGTCAGCACCAAGATATGAGCTGAGAAAGAGTTCGTTTTTGTCATCAATTTTGTGGCGTACCTTCGCATTCAGATCATAGAAATAGAGGGTAGGGTCCACATCTGAAAATCCATCATTAGGAATAAAGGGTGCTGCCAGGGCATCAATGTAAGTTCGTCGACCAGCCACTAAAAAAGAGGTTTTCTCCGATTTGCCAATTGGGCCTTCAATCATAGCTTTGGCGGCGACTAATCCCACACTGACAGCTCCATGGATTTCCTTGAGGTTCCCCTCTTTAAGTCTAATGTCTAGGACCGAAGATAACCGACCACCATATCTTGCCGGGAATCCTCCTTTTATCAAATTCACATCCTTTATCGCATCTGTGGAGAAAACGGAGAAAAATCCAAAGACATGATTGGCATTATAGACCGGAACCCCGTCTAATAGGATCAGGTTTTGATCCGGACTTCCACCTCTTACGTATAAACCCGCCTGTCCTTCGCCACCGGATTGTACCCCCGGCATTAGCTGTAAGGCTTTTAACACATCGCGCTCGCCCAATAGGGCCGGGATTTGATTGATTTGCTGAACCGGGATGCGCACACTGCTCATTTGAGTACGCTCTTCTATCCGGTTGACTTTATCTGCCTGTACTTCAACAATCTCTAAATCGACCGTTGGTGACAGCGCAATGGAGAGGCTGGTATCTTTCGTCACATAAAGACTGACCGTACTATCTTGATATCCAATATAAGAGTATCTGAGGGTCCATTTGCCGGGCGGGGCCGTATAGGAATAAAAGCCATATGTATTGGTCGTTGTCCCTGATTGTGATTCTGC
>CAZVFU010000186.1:1611-3209 GCA_964626595.1 uncultured Saprospiraceae bacterium | reverse complement strand
TCGACTTTCGACCTCGGACCTTTTCACCGCGAAGTCGCGAAGGGCGCAGAGAATGTCTCTTACCTTGGACTTTTGACCTTCCATTCCTTTAACCTTGGATCACTTTAACCTTTAACCTTGTCAACTTTAACCTTGTTTCCCCGCGCAAGCGCTGTGTAGTGGGTAGCCGCTGAGGCGGCTAGTCCGGCCACCGGACGGACCGAGAGAGGCGGCCGGAGTCCGCCGGCTGGCGGACAGAGGCCGGGGTGCCGAACGAGCCCCGAAACATAGCGACTCGCCCCGCCAGACGGCGGGCGAGGGCGCCCAAAAGACCGCAACCATCTTCTACGAAATGTGAAATATAGGGGATGGGTAGGGCTTATTTCGGGTTTGGATAATTCGATCAGAGCATGTATTTTCGGAGGCAAATCTACGTGTATGCACATTCGCCCTTTTGCAGCTATTATTCCCAATGAAAAGCTGATTAGCTCCCCGGATTCATTCTTTGATAATGTGAAGTATAACTATACGAAATACGTTCGCAATGGGTTTTTTCGGAAGACGGAGCAAAAGGGGTTTTACGTATATCAGATTAAGAGGCATGGTCGACGCCATTTGGGGCTGTTAGTGACGATCGATATTGAGGACTACATTCAGGGTAAAATAAAGGTGCACGAGAACACGCTGGCCGCCAAGGAGCAGAAAACAACGGATCTCATCATGGAGCGGGAGGCAATGATCAAGCCGGTGCTGCTGGGCTATCCGGGCATGAAAGAAATAGAGGACCTGCTTTGGGAAATTAAGCAGCGGGAGAGTTCTTTTTACAAATTTGCACTCGAAGGAGGCGACCTCAAACACAAACTGTACCGAGTGACCGATGAACAGGATATTCAAAGACTTCAGGAGCTGTTTGGACAATTAGAAGCGCTCTATATCGCGGATGGTCACCATCGAACGTCAACTTCTGCTAACCTCTATGAAATGAAAGCAGAGGAGCAAGAGGGGTTCGATTTGCGATGGCTGCATGCGGGTATTTTTGCTTTTGAACATCTGGAAATCAATGATTACAACCGGGTGGTCAAGGCGTTGGAAACGATGGATACGGCGGAGTTTATCGTCCGCTTGTCTCAATTTTTTGAGATGGATGTGCTGCCGGGCGAGGCTAAGCCCACAGAGAAATATACGATCCACATGTATCTCCATGAGAAATGGTATCGCTTGCGTTGGCGCGAACCCTATTTGAAATCGGATGAAGAATCGCCGGTACTATTGGATGCGGCCTTGTTTGATCGCTATGTGCTGGGGGAGATCATCGGCATAGAAGATGTACGTAATGATGACCGGGTCTCTTATGTGGAAGGTCCGAAAGGGTTGGAAGGGGTCATGAAAAAGAGCCGGAAGTCGGAGGAGCGCGTGGGCTTTTGCCTACCGGCTGTATCGACGGAGGAATTTATTGCCGTTTCTGATGCCCGGAAAACCTTGCCTCCTAAAAGCACCTGGTTTGAGCCTCGTTTGAAAAATGGATTTGTCGTTCAGGGCTTGACGGATTTTCGGCCGGAGTAATAGTGAACCGCCTTCGCTGCTTCGCAGCTTCGGCGGTCGTAAAAAGCCATTAGCCA
>CAZVFU010000186.1:0-1511 GCA_964626595.1 uncultured Saprospiraceae bacterium | reverse complement strand
AGCTACTCTTCTTCTTCCTCCGACCGCATTTCAATTTCAAAACTATTATAGCCCTCGCCGGCGTAGAGGTGAATTTCGTGCCGATTGGCCATCTCAAGTAAGGCCAAAAAAGTGACGATGGCATGAATTCGATTTTCGCAAACTTCAAATAAGGTGTCGAAGTCAGCTCGGCCCTTAACATTTAGCACCGTCTGAATCCGCTGTCTTTGGTCCTTGATGGTGTACTGATAGCTGAGAACCGTGTGTACGCGTTTTATTTTCTTGTATTTCCACTCTTCCATGAGTCGATCAAAGGCCTTCATTAAGCGATACAGACTGAGCGACTCCAGCTCGGCATCCTCCAGCGCCGATTCGGCCATAGATTCGAGCTCCTTTTGGGTGTTTCCACGTTCGATTTGTTTCCGGCGCTCTTGCTCTTTGAACTTAAAGGCCTCCAGGGTCGCTTTGTACTTTTTGTATTCCAGTAGCCGTTGTACGAGTTCTTCGCGCGGGTCGATTTCTTCACCACTTTCATTGAGTTCGCGGCGGGGGAGGAGCATTTTGGCTTTGATGCGCATCAAAGAGGCAGCCACCCAGATAAATTCGCTGGCGAGATCTACATTGAGCGCTTCCATTTGCTGAATATAACTGAGAAAATCATCCGTGATTTTGGCAATAGGTATATCATAGATATCCAGTTCATCCCGCTGGATGAAAAAAAGCAGAAGGTCGAAGGGCCCTTCAAATTGGTCGAGCTGAATGCGGTAAGTCATAATAAGGCCCAAATTTACGAAGTATTCGGACTTTTCTTATCTTCCTAATATGAAAAGACAAGGCACCTTATATCTGTTACCCATGCCACTCGGTGATCATTGGGAGGGCGTTCTGTCCGGTAAAGCTCTGGAGCTCTTGAAGTCTCTGGATTTTTTCGTCACAGAATATCCCCGGACGGCACGCCGGTTTATTACCCAGTTTCGGGATGTCCATCCACTAACTTTTGAGGAGCTCAATAAACGAACGCAACCGACGGCCATAAAACCGTGGATCGATAAATTGGCAGAAGGACGGGATATAGGTTATCTGTCCGAGGCCGGTATGCCCTGCATAGCCGACCCGGGTCGACGGCTGGTGACGGCCGCTCATGCAAAAGGTATCCATGTGGTACCCGTTCCCGGCTCTTCTGCGATTTTATTAGCTTTGGTAGCGTCGGGACTGAATGGGCAGGCCTTTACTTTTCACGGGTACCTGTCCCCCAAGAAGTCCGGGCGGGAACAAGAGCTTCGCGACCTGGCGCAAACAGCAAAACGCACGGGACAGACGCAGATTTTTATGGAAACGCCGTATCGAAATGAGCCGTTGCTGGAGAGCGCGCTTAAGGTTCTGCCTTCCCAATGTCGGTTGACCATTGCCGCCCAATTGACTCAGCCCGATGAATACGTCCGCACACGTACAGTCGGGCAGTGGCAGAAAGAAAAGCGCAAGAATTTGCATAAGGTTCCTGCGGTTTTTTGTTTGGGGTATAGATAAGAATA
>CAZVFU010000185.1:0-3230 GCA_964626595.1 uncultured Saprospiraceae bacterium | reverse complement strand
TGAACAGATTTTACTTTTTGATTTTACTAATAGTTGGATGTTCAACCCAAGAAGAGAAATCTGAATACGAAAAACTTTTGGATTATGAAGGAACATACGAATATGTAAATCAAAGCACACTTAATATTGTAGCCTCAGAACCTGACACAACACTCTATGCTGTTATTGATAAAGCAAAATATCCTTTAAATCATATTGCCTTAGATAGTTTTACAAATATTCAGGACATTCCAGTAGTTTTTAAAAGAGATAAATCTAACAAAGTCATAAGTTATAGAACCAGCGGACAATCTTTTGCACTTATCACAACTGACTTTGAAAAAATGGAAATGTTTCCGCGAAAAGAACTTTTTTACAACGCTGATAACTACAAGTACGAAAAACCAAAGGAAACTTCAGATGGTCTAAAAACGGGACCTATAGAAGAAGGGTTTAAAAATCCCGAACCAATAATCAACATGGTAAAAGAAACCATAAAGGGAGAATTTCCGGATGTCCACAGCATCTTGATTTATAAGAATAATAAATTAGTACTTGAAGAATATTTTTACGGTTACGATGAAAACAAGTCACATCAATTAAGGTCTGCTACCAAGCCTTTCATTGGGGGAATTCTTGGCATTGCAATCGACAAAGGGTTTATTAAGAGCGAAAAAGAAAAGCTTATACCCTATTTTCAACGCAAGTATGATGAAATTGCCAACTTGGATGAGAGAAAAAAAGAGCTGACAATAGAAAACTTTCTAATGTACCGTCACGGTATGGACTGTGAAAATAATAACCCAGCAAGCAAAGGAAATGAGCAATCAATGATGCAAAGCAAGGATTGGGTTAAATATACACTTGATTTACCAATGGTGACAAAACCAGGAGAAAAATCATCTTATTGTACAGGATGTCCTTTGACTTTAGGAAGTTTGGTAGAGATTGCAACCAATGAACAAATTGAAATTTTTGCAAAAGAAAATCTTTTTGAACCTATGGGTATCTCTAATTACGATTGGACTTTTGAGCCAAATCAGGCAAGTATGAATACTTTTAGCCAAATGTCTATATCACCACGTGACCTAATAAAATTGGCTAAACTATTTAAAGATGGCGGTATATGGAATGGAAAACAAATATTATCTAAAGAATGGGTAGATAAAACATTCCAAATGGAAGAGGGAGATTATGGCTATCTATGGGAGCATAAATATTTTGTAATTGATGGAAAACAATACAATTCATACTTAGCTTCGGGAAATGGTGGGCAAAAAATTAATATTTGGCCAAAACTTGATATGATTACAGTGTTTACGGGCGGAAATTACAACTCATATGAACTCTATGGGAAAAGTACACCACCAAATGAAATGATACCTAACTATATACTAAAATCCATAAAATAAAGCCAGCACATAACATCGGCTAAAGCAAATGCGGGCTAAAATGCTAAAATGAAAGCAATTACACAAAACAAACTAAATGCTAATCGGAAAGGTAAGTGCCTTGAAATCCCGCACTTGCCATAGCCAATCCGTTGATTCTTCACCCCTCCCTCCAGTCACCACAGAACAAAATCTGGCGTGGCCTCAGGACTGAATTTCCAGACCCTTGCTATCCTGAAAATGGACGAACCCAGAGCCGACGCGCCAACAATTTATGGAATCAAGCGAAGGTGATTATAAAAATCAACCTCCAATCTATGGAATCCCAAAACCTTCAAAACTTTCCAGCCTTTATCATCTCATCCATCCTGATCACCTTGTTTTTATTCTATTTGATCGAAGGTGCCCTTAATTTCAATTGGATGTCGAGTTTTGGGAACTGGTTTTTATTCCTCATCTATTCCGGCAGCATTCTAATTGGCCAGGTATGGGTTTCCCTGATCTCAGTAAGACGTGTTAAGGGGAAGTCAAACACCATCTTGAGTATTCTTGGTGGAACGGCATTGAGCTTGACTTTATTGGTATTTGTGATATTTTAAATAAGCCTGTTGCCAACAATAGTAGCTGATGCACAACGCCGTATACGTGATTTCGTCCCTACGACAAAAAAGGATACAAAGAGCCTCCCTTACTATTTAGAGCACCAGCTCAGTAAATCCAATGCGCCCTTGTCGACCTTTATGAAAAAGTATTTACCTTGCCCCCTCCTATTTGACATCGGTAGATGTTATTGAAAACGGACGGATAGCAATGATAGAAAAAGGCAGGTTTACAGAATCCGAAACAGAGTCCTTACAGCGAGCGCGTCAGGACTTAATGAAGGGGCAGGTCGTCGCCATACCCACCGAAACGGTCTATGGATTGGCCGCCAATGCCTGGGACGAGCAAGCCGTAAACCAAATTTTTACGCTCAAAAAAAGGCCGGCGTACAACCCTCTGATTGTGCACATCGGGCGCAAAGAGCAGGTCGAAGAGTTGGCACAGAACATACCGGCGCGCGCCTATCAATTGATGGACGCCTTTTGGCCGGGGCCACTCACCTTACTTCTTCAGAAAAGAGAATCCGTAGCAGATCGAATCACCGCGGGAAAGCCCACCGTAGCGATCCGCATGCCCCATCATCGATTGACCTTAGCCCTATTGCAGCAGCTCCCCTTTCCGCTGGTCGCCCCCAGTGCCAACCGCTTTAACCACATCAGCCCCACTCAAGCCGAGCACGTGCGGCTATCCCTGGGCGCCAAAGCCCCATTTATTTTGGATGGCGGCCCCTGCACATTAGGCATAGAGTCGACCATCATAGGGTTTCGAGAAGAAAAGCCCGTACTGCATCGATGGGGCGCACTGAGCCGCGAAGAAATCGAAAAAGTGGCCGGCCCCCTCACCCTCCACGAGATGGATGAGCACGACATTCGAAGTCCGGGTCAACTCAAAAAGCACTACGCACCCCACACCCCCATGGAGATATGCCCGAATATTCCCCAACGATTAAGCGAAGGGAATACCCAGGGCATCGGACTATTACTTTGGACCTCCCGCCCCGATCTAGACCACCAGCCGCAGATCATTTTATCACCCCGCGGCGACGTCAATGAAGCGGCGCATCACTTATTTGCCGCCCTACACCGTTTGGACCAGATGGATCTCGATCTGATATTAGCCGAGGCCGTTCCCCCCACCGGAATCGGTCAGGCCATAAATGACCGTTTGCGCAAAGCTGCCGCCCAATAAATTTTTAGAATACAGAGGGCGATCCCCTACGTCCCGAGCAGCGCGAGGCGCTCTCGGGGACTTCGGGGCGCT
>CAZVFU010000184.1:0-3255 GCA_964626595.1 uncultured Saprospiraceae bacterium | reverse complement strand
CCTGAATTTTGACGTACTGCGTCTCTTTCCGCAGGCGAGAACCCTTGCATTCCGGGCAGGTCGTGCGCCCGCGATAGCGCGACAGAATCACGCGATTTTGAATTTTATACGCCTTTTTTTCCAGCTTATCAAAATAGGCTTGAATGCCTCGAAAATACGAATTCCCCTCCCAGAGCAGTGATTTTTGTTCCTCACTCAGCTCCTCGTAAGGGGTGTGTAGCGGAAAGTCAAATTCGTGCGCGTACTCCATCAGCGGCTGCTGCCAGCGTTGGCCTTTCGGCCCCGACCAACAAGCGATCGCGCCTTCGTAGACCGTCATCTCGGGATCCGGAATGACCTTCTGCTCAGAAATGCCGAGCACCCGACCGTACCCTTTGCACCGTTGACAGGCCCCAAAGGGGTTGTTGTAGTTAAAAAGCTGGGGTTGTAAATCCGGAAACTCAATTCCGTCCAGGGCAAATCGATTATTGAACCCTCTGGTCTCTCCGTCTACCAGATCAATCAGACAGGCGCCGCCCCCTTCCATAAAAGCCGTATGAATCGAATCGGCCATCCGCTTTTGGTTTTCCTCGTCGTCTTTTTTAACCACAAACCGGTCCACTAAAATCCGGTAGTCCCCTTCTTTCAGTTTGCTGCTATCTTTTTTGAGTTCCTTTCCGCCCTCATCCAATAGATCTTGTATGTAGGCAAAATCATCTGCATTTTTTCGTTTATATCGGGAATACCCCTTTTGCAAAAGCAGGTCGAGTTCCTGGCCCAGCGACCGCTCCTCCACTTTTGGGATATCAATCCAAAGCTGCACTTTCGTTTTTTCCTCCTGTTCCTGAATAAAATCCACTACATCACTGACTTGATGCTTTTTCACCTGCTCGCCTGAGACCGGCGAATACATCCGTCCCACCCGCGCGAAGAGCAAACGCAGATAATCATTGATTTCCGTCAGGGAACCCACCGTAGAGCGCGCATTTTTACCCGTCGTCCGCTGCTGAATCGCAATGGCCGGACACAGTCCACGAATAAAGTCCACTTCCGGCTTTTTCATCCGATTGAGAAATTGCCGTGCATAGGACGACAAGCTCTCCACATATCGCCGCTGTCCTTCTGCATAGAGCGTATCCATAATCAGCGACGACTTGCCCGACCCCGACAGCCCCGTGACCAGCACCAGCTGATTTTTCGGGATATCCACCGTTACATTTTTTAGATTATTGGCCCGCGCGCCCTGAATCTGTATAGAATCCGCCGGTCTCTGAACCTCCATCGTTTGTGAAATGCGATCGTCTGTTTTCATAATTTCTTTCCGTTCCGTCTGCAAAAGTAAGGTTTCGCGAGGTATAATTGTTGCGAGATCTGAAGATATGTCTTTACCAGGCGTTTTTCTATTCATTCGTGTTTTTGGGCGATCCCCCGAGGATCCGTCTGGCGACGGATCTCGGGGGTCGGGCTATGCAGGGGTTCCGTCCCCAACGAGTTGGGGACCGCTTCCTTCGGTCGCGCCCTTACTATCCCTATCGCGGGGAGAGGGGAGGTGGAGTTAGGCGGGGAAGACGAGGACAAGGTAAGTTTAAAGTACCCTCACACGGTCACAAGAGCAGGTTTGAGATGCTCTGACTTTGTTACAAGAATGGGATTAAAATGCCCCTACTTTGTTACAAGAAAGGCGAATGATTACCCCCACTTTGTTACAAGAATGGGGTCAAAATACCCCTACTTTGTTACAATAATTTGGATAAATTACCCCGACTTTGTTACAAATAAACAAAATAAATACCCTAACTTTGTACATAAAGGCATTGCGTTCCCCGGGAAATAGAGGTAGTTCGATGGAAATTAGAAGTGAGGGAATTTGGGTGGGGGGAAGAGATGTAACGATCGTATATAGACAATTAATTGGTAAATTATGTGGTTCACGCGAAAGGTAAACTCCTTTCTATCGAGATGGAGAAAGCAGAGAAATAGGAAGCCACTGGTCCTCAGAGGAGCTCGTCAGGTTGGGAAAACGACGATTGTTAAGATGTTTTCTACAGAGTATGATCAGTGCTTGTTTCTAAATCTGGAGAAAGAGTCGGATGCAAATGTTTTTCAAAAGTATTCCGATGTAAAAACGCTGGTAGATGCCTTGCTGCTAAGGGACAATTTGCAAGATATAAAGACAAAGCAAACTTTGCTTTTTATTGATGAAATTCAAGAAGAGCCCCGGGCGATTCATATGCTGCGGTATTTTTACGAAGAACTACCCGAGCTGCATGTGATTGCGGCGGGTTCTTTACTGGAGCAAAGCCTTAATAAGGTGCGAGCTTTCCCTGTAGGCAGGGTTCAGTTTCTCTATATTCATCCGCTGAATTTCCTTGAATTTTTAGAAGCTCATGATAGACAATCACTCATTGAGGGATTAAAGGATGTTCCTGTTTCTGAAGCTGTTCACTACAATGCGATGGAGTGGTTTCACAAATATGCTTTGGTTGGGGGCATGCCCGAAGTGGTTCGGGAGTATGTGGAAGAGATGAATATTCTCAGTCTACCGGGTATTTATGAGAGTATTTGGGCTACATATCGGGAAGATGTAGTCAAATACGCCGGAAATGCGAATGAAGAGCGGGTCATTAAGCACATCATGCAAACGGCTCCGTTCTATTTGGATAAACGAATTACATTCCAGGGCTTTGGATCGAGTAACTACAAGTCGAGGGAAGTGAGTGAATGTTTTCGAGCTCTTGATGATGCCAAGGTAATCCAATTAATCTATCCATGTACGACCGTAGAATCCCCGATTATAACAGATTTCAGGAAGAGCCCGCGGATGCAGTTTTTGGACACGGGAATCTTAAATCACGCATTAGACATTCTACCCCACTTGCTATCGGTGGAGGATTTGAGCACAAGTTACAAGGGTGCTCTGCTCCCTCATCTCATAGCACAAGAGCTTATTTCGCTTCAGGAAGAGCAGTTTGAAAAACCGAAATTTTGGGTCCGTCAAAAAAAAGGAGCTCAGGCAGAGGTGGATTTAGTCTATCTGTATCGAGGTCTAGTTATTCCTATTGAAATCAAATCAGGGAAAGTGGGCAAGTTGAGGTCTCTACATCAATTTATCGACCGCTCTCCGCATCCTTATGCTATTCGCATGTACGCCGGTTTATTTTCTATTGAAAAACATAAGACGCCGGGTGGAAAGCCTTTCGTGTTGATCAATTTGCCGTATTATTTGACGTCGCACCTCGATTCTTATTTAGATTACGCCACGAATACGTTCTAAGT
>CAZVFU010000183.1:0-3267 GCA_964626595.1 uncultured Saprospiraceae bacterium | reverse complement strand
GGGTGCATTCACCATCAAGCCGTCGGAAGGCCTGATGGAGTTTGAATATGGAAGTACCCGGCGAATCATGCCATACGAACAAGCTGATGATCAACTCTACCTCACCTATGAGGAAGCAAACCAAACGATTCAAGAGGGCTGGATGCGGATCTCACAGTAATTTTGGTTTTCAAGAAACAATTGTATAGTCATCCGCGGAAGAAGTACTGTCACCCCAGGGCGGGATATCAGCAAAGGTCAAGCCCCATTATTTTTAAAAACCACACCCAATGACTCAAAAAATGACCGGGAATCATGGGCAGATTGCGTAAAAGATTGTAATATTGCAATATTACGATACATGGAGTCGCCCGCTCGACTGTGCGACACATGCAAACCCCCAAAGTCAATATTATGGGCGTTACCAAAGCGGATCTTTTTACGGACACGCAAAACGAACTGGCCGCATATGCCCGGATCTTCGCACATCCCGCCCGGATTGCGATCATTCAGCATCTCATGGCCTCCAATACCTGCTGCAATTCGTTTTTAGTCGATGAACTGGGATTATCCCAACCCACGATCAGTCAGCACCTCAGAGTACTCAAGCAAATCGGCATCATCCAGGGGAGCGTGGAAGGGGCATCGGTCAATTATTGTATTCATCCCGAAAAGTGGCTGCATATCAAGAACACCTTTTCCGCGCTATTTGAAAGCTATGATACAAGTACCCCTTCGAGATGTTAACCGCACCGATGAACACCCCCTTGTTCCAAAAAATATCAGATCTCATCCCCACGCGGGATTTGCAAACGCTGTCATCCGATCGAAAGGACTTATTGCAGCCTTTGATGGATTACATTCAGCAGAAAGTGAATCAGCGAGAGGCGGTTCGCCTGAATTTTATCTGTACGCACAATTCTCGCCGGAGCATCCTGGCTCAAGTGTGGGCACAGGTGATGGCCACGCATTTCGATATTCCCCATGTCGTCACCTACTCCGGCGGCAGCCAGGCCACCGCCATGTTTCCCGTTGTGGGAGATACACTAACAGGCCAGGGATTTGAGATCACCCCCCTTTCTGAGGGTGAAAACCCAATTTATGCGATAGCGATAGGTAAAAACCATCTTCCTGTCATTGCGTTTTCCAAAACCTATGACCATCCCTTCAATCCGCGTTCCGATTTTGCCGCCATCATGACCTGCGATCAGGCCGATGAAAACTGTCCGTTCATTCCCGGTGCCGACCTACGCATTCCCATCACTTACGCTGACCCCAAGGCATTTGACGGGACGCCGCAGCAGGCTCGAAAATACGAAGAACGCAGCCTGCAAATCGCCACCGAACTCCATTATGTCTTTTCTAAAATCAACACCCCATGACAAAAGCCCCAAAGCAAATCCCTTTTTTCGAGCGCTACCTCAGCATTTGGGTTGCCTTATGTATTGCCGGAGGCATAGCCATCGGTCAGCTCGCCGGGGACAGCATGCAATTCCTGGCCGATATAGAATTGTACAAGGTCAACATCCCCATCGCTATCCTCATCTGGCTTATGATTTATCCGATGATGCTACAGATTGACCTGAGCAGCATTAAAGATGTCGGTAAAGCTCCCAAAGGACTCGTCCTCACGCTGGTCGTCAACTGGCTCATCAAGCCCTTTACCATGGCCTTTTTTGCCTGGATCTTTTTCGAGCATCTTTACTCGGCCTGGATAGAGCCCGAGCTGGCCGGAGAGTATATTGCCGGCGCCATACTCCTCGGCGTAGCGCCCTGCACCGCCATGGTTTTCGTCTGGTCCTACCTGACCGATGGCGACCCCAATTATACCTTGGTTCAGGTCTCTATAAATGATCTCATCATTTTGCTTGCCTTTGTTCCTCTTGTTGGTCTATTATTGGGGATAACGGATGTCGCCATTCCTTACAGCACTCTGATTGCCTCCGTCCTGATATTTGTTGTCGTTCCTTTAGTTGCCGGTGTTCTCACGAATAAAGTCCTGATCAAAAGATACGGTGAGGAGTGGTTTACCTCCATTTTTTTGCCCCGCCTGAAGCCCCTTAGTATGGCAGCCCTTTTGCTTACGCTGTTATTGCTTTTTGCCTTTCAGGGCCCACACATTTTGAATCAGCCCTTTATCATCGTCCTGATTTCTGTCCCCCTCATCATCCAGTCCTATTTTATCTTTTTCCTGGCCTGGTTTGGAGGGCAGAAACTCCGTCTGCCGCACGCTATTTGCGCTCCGGCGGCCCTGATTGGCACCAGCAATTTCTTTGAGCTGGCCGTAGCGGTGGCTATCGCACTCTTTGGCTTGCAGAGTCCCGCCGCATTGGTGACCGTCGTTGGCGTACTGGTGGAGGTTCCCGTCATGCTCAGCCTTGTGTCTCTGGCCAATCGCTGGCGGTATTAAAAATGAATACAGCAGGCTATATATTTTTCGATTTTTGGGCGTCCATCCGTCCTCGGGAGCGCAAGCGCTCCTCGGAACGGCTGCGCTACGCTTCGGGGCTCTCTATTCGTTCGGCCCTTCGTACGCCCGAGAGGCGCACTCGGTCTTCCTCCCTGTGGTCGTCACCCCTGCGCATCGCTGACGCGAGGGGGGGCTATCTTCGGAAACAGCGAAAAACTAAAAGCAAAAAAGAGGGTGCCGCACCTACGGCGCTCGAATGCGTTTAAAGAATTGTTTCTACAAAGATGTCGCCGCTATGCGGCTCATGCTAACCCTTCTGAATTGATATAGGAAAAATGGGTCGTCCGCGCCAGAGCGCGGTACCTGAAAGAGTGCAATGAAAGAGCGCACCATAATAGCGCGGTATCATCATATCACCCCTTCGGGGTTTGAATCCGTTTCGTTTGTTCTTTTCTATAATCATGTCACCGCTTCGCGGTTTGGTTTTTAGATTCTTGAGAACGTCATTTTTTGATTTTTTCCGGGTTTTCTGAATCACGGATTACACGGATTTAATTTAGGTGATTTTGTCCGCTCACCTCGACTCCGCTCGGTGAGCAGGGGCATAGATGTCAAGTTCGGACCTGATGGGGAAGAGTACTCACGTTAGAGCGGAAAATAAAAGGCCGCAGCCCTTTTACAGTCCCGGGCCTCCGCAGCGGCCGCCGACGTTCTATGTAGAGACGTTGCATGTTGAGAAGCGCAGAGCGCGACGAAATCCTGCCACAGGCGGGGCAACGCCTCTGAATCGGGCCGATCCCAGAGTTTATTCACAGCCCGGCCCCCCGTCCGCTGCCGCGGTTCGCTCATTTGATCGATTGTCATCGATCAGCCTCTGC
>CAZVFU010000182.1:0-3310 GCA_964626595.1 uncultured Saprospiraceae bacterium | reverse complement strand
GCTTAGCCTATTTCGCCACGGCGCAGACGTTCACAGAAGCGACGAATACGCCTTTTGACGGCCTTACTCTAGGCTCGGTCGCTTTTTCAAGTTTTACGACATTGCGTCTCAAGTTGCGGGGAGTACAAGGAGACGAGCAAATACAAGTTATCTTAAAAGATAAGTCGAATCCAAACGATGGTTCTGAAACTAAGGTTTCGTTAATGCTTGCCATCGATGGGCAGGGTTATGAAATTCCGCTCTCTCTCATTGCGCCTATTCAACTAGAAGAGATTTATGGTTGCATCCATACGGGTAAAACATCGAGCTTGCGTTATAATGGTATAGGCTATAGAGAATTTGAAATAACCAGCTTCTGAGCAAAGTGTAAGAAAGAGTTCTTTATGAAACATTCTGTTTAACGATTTTAATTTCAAGCTATGCGACAAATCATTTTGGCTTTTATATTATTCATTGCTGTCAATGCCCATTCCCAGGCTGACTTTTGCGACTGTCACAAATATTATTTTAAAGCTGAAAAGGCATACTTCTCCAATAATCAAGATTCCACTGTTTATTATTATAAAAAAGCTTTTTCGAATCCCGAATTTGATGATGTTGCCAAGATTTTTAATGCTGCTGATAAAGTAATTCGCATTGGTGAATTAGAATATGCGGAAAATCTAATATACTCTGCCCGTAAATCGGGAACAAGTATAGACGGCATTTATGACTTTGTAAAACGACATTCCAAGTTCGAATTTATGATTGACAGTTCTAAGTTGGCGGAAATTGAAGTTGATACTCCAAACCCAGATGCGTTTCTGGTAAAAGAATTGAAATTTATGCAGGCTCGGGACCAGATGATTCGAAATGAATACAGAAATAAATATGACTTTGATTATAGGAAGTTAGTAGATTATGGGAATTTTCTCATGCTAAAAAATATCTTAGAACGCTATAATGGCTCCTTTCCTGAACTCAATATAATTGGTAATGAGGGGGAAGAATATATTGAGACAATCTTACACCATTTTGATATACAGTGGATAGCTGAAATTTTTCCTGCACTAGTCGATGCGATTATGAATAAGGGATACATGTTTAATGAAATCTTGCTGTATCAAATCGATAGGACTATAGTGGCTGGTGGAAGAGTTTATGTCTATGATCCTGAAGTGGGTTCTATAGTACCAGGGCCCAAGAATGCAACTATTGGAGATTCACGGCAATTCTACCAACATTATGGAGGTTTTGATTTGTATGATTCAAAAAGCAAAAGGCTCGTTTGGTGGTCCTTTCAAAAAGATGCAGACAAAGAGCAGGTTAATGCATTAAGAGAGAAACTTTGCCTGGATTCTCTTGAAGATTATATGTCCAGACGGCCTTATATAGAAAAAATAAGCGATGAGGAATTTATCGAATTATTCGATAATTAAAAGTTTTTTTGGACTGCGCTGTTATCAAGTAACTGATACCTTGCAGTTGTCACTTGAACCCAGCTTGCAGTTGATGTAAGTAAGTGGATATCGACCATTAAAAAAATATTATATTTATTGATACTAATCCATAATTAAAATGAAAACAGCACTACTCTTACTTCTTCTAAGCTTAGCCTATTTCGCCACGGCGCAGACGTTCACAGAAGCGACGAATACTCCCTTTGAGGGTGTTTGGTTTAGTTCAATTGCCTTTTCAGATGTCAACGGCAATGGTTATGAAGATGTGTTGATTTCAGGATGGAACAGTTCCTTCGACGAAATTGCAAAACTATACATCAATGACGGGACGGGGCATTTTACCGAAAAACCAGACACTCCTTTTGACGGCGTTTATTTTAGTTCAGTCGCCTTTTCAGATGTCGACGGTGACGGCCACGAGGACGTACTCATTACCGGTCGGAACGAATCAGAAGATCGAATCGCGAAGCTTTACATCAATAATGGGACGGGGCATTTTACCGAAATGAACCACACCCCTTTCGATGATGTTGACCTAAGTTCGATCTTCTTTTCAGATGTTAACGTCGACGGGTACGAAGATGTTCTAATTACCGGGGAGAACAGCTCGGAAGAGCGAACTGCAAAACTGTATATCAACGACGGCACAGGGCATTTCACCGAAAGGACGGACACCCCTTTTGACGGTGTTGCAGCGGCTTCGATCGCCTTTTCGGATGTGAATGATGACAGGCATCCAGACCTGCTCATCACGGGCCGAAATAGTTCAGATGAGCGAATCGCAAAGCTGTACATCAATGATGGAACCGGAAATTTCACCGAAAGAGTCGGCACGCCTTTTGATGGCGTTGATGTCGGTTCGATTGCCTTTACGGATATCAATGACACCGGACACAAAGACCTGCTCATTACAGGGCGTAACGGTTCAAGTGAGCGAATTGCGAAACTGTACATCAACGACGGGACAGGGCATTTCACCGAAAGGATGGACACCCCTTTCGAGGGAGTTGCGGCGGCTTCGATCGCTTTTTCGGATGTCAATGGTGACGGCCATGAAGACGTACTCATTACAGGTGAGAATATTTCGGAAGTGCCAATTACGAAACTGTACATCAACGACGGTTCGGGAAATTTCACTGAAACAACCGGCATGCCTTTCGAGGATGCTTATTTCGGTTCCATCTCCTTTTCGGATGTCAATGGCAACGGGTACGAAGACGTGCTCATTACCGGACGTAACAATTCAGATGACCCAATTTCAAAACTGTACTTTAATAATGGGGTGACCAATTCCACTGAAAATTTAACTCAAAGATTTGATCTCGAACTGACACTTTATCCTAACCCCACGTCATCAAATCAGGTGAATGTAAGTTTCAATTCAAAGCAATTGGGTTTTGCAACCCTCAACCTATTCGATGTAAAAGGACATCTCTTACTTCAACAAAAGGAATTTACAGGAATCGGAGAGCAGACCCTTCCCATCGACATCACTTCTTTATCTCCTGGAAGTTATTTCATCCAATTGGATGCAGGCAACAGAAAAGGAACGGCTACCTTGGTTGTTCAATAGGAAGAAAATAGAGCTGTTAACACGCTTGCGTAGCTGTCTATTTAGGTGAATTACGGGAAATACCTTGGCATTTCTCCAATGAGGCAGTGGCCGATTACGGGAACTTACGATTAATTGAAATTTTTACCTTAGAAGTGATGAAACGAATCAGGAAATATAAATAAACAGAGGAAAGACATTTTCAGTATGTTAACAAGGAGTGATAATATCAAATAGCTATTGCCGATCTTTAAACAGGCACATGAGATTGAAGATGAAACCTTTAAGAATCAGAATAGAACTGCAGCATTTGTAGGGC
>CAZVFU010000181.1:0-3346 GCA_964626595.1 uncultured Saprospiraceae bacterium | reverse complement strand
TCATTCAGATCCCGATTCAAAGTAGGCATCGCTTCTATGGCTTCATTTCCAATTGAGGTTCCCGTACCGGCATTCTCACCCGAACTTCCGCGCTTGGCTACAACCTCAATAGACTGGAGCTCAAATGCAGCTTCACCCAACTTAAAATTGATGGTGAAAGGCTCACCCAAATTGAGTCGAATTCCTGATCGGGTTTTTTCCTCATAACCCGTATAAGTAGTTGTGATGGTATAAGGACCTCCAACGCGAACATTCGGTAAACGGTATCGACCGGAAGCATCTGTGGAAGTGCCATAAGTTGTACCAGAGGGTACATGAGTAGCTACAACCGTAGCTCCAATCAATTCCATACCTTCATCGTCATAGACGGTTCCCCGAATTTCAGATGTAGATACCCCCTGACTCCATCCACTTCCTATAAGCAGAAGGAGAAATACCCCTACACCAATCAAACGATGTGAGCAATTGCGTAAAAAACTTTTCATAATTTTGGTTTTGTTTATGATGTAGCAAAAATAATGTTTTAATGTTATGGAAATGTTAAAATGAATTTAAAAATTTCCATATATAAGTATTTGAGGTAAAACATAATGGTTCTAGATAATTTCTTGACAAGTATTATTTCTCTTTGTATATTAGGGGTAAATATCTACTACTACAATGAAGAATTTGATCCTCACTACCATCTTACTTTCCCTTTGCCTTTCTTTTATGCACGCCCAAATCATTCCCACTGAGGTCCAATATAATCCTCCGGAGTTTGGTCAGGATTCCCTGGAATATCTCGAACTATTCAATACTTCTGATCAAGATATTAATCTTGAAGGCTACACATTTTCAGAGGGGATTACCTTTACTTTTCCAGAACTCAACTTTCCATCTGATAGTTACATTGTGTTAGCGGTAAATGAATCGGCCTTTACCTCCATTTATGGTTTTTCACCCACTGCGGAGTGGGAGGGGGGAGCCCTCAATAATTCCGGGGAACCCATTGAGCTTCAGGATGACCTGGGAAACGTCGTTTTCAGAATGGAATATGGCGATAGAGACGCCTGGCCCAGCGAGCCGGATGGCAATGGTCCTTCACTGGAACTATGTGACTTGGATGACGATTTTACACTGGCCTCTTCCTGGGGCATTTCTACCCTGCCTACAGGCGCTGTTGTAGATAGCATCGAAATTTTGGGGACTCCGGGACAGCCCAACGAACCCAATTGCAGCCAACGATTCGACCATCGCATTGAAGTATCTGATTTTGAATTTACCCCGGCTGATATAACGATTACGGAAGGGGAGGTTGTTTTATGGGATAATCTAGAGGGATTTCATAATGTAGATGGCCGCCAAGCTACCTATCCTGATAATCCGGATAGCTTTTATTCGGGGCAGGCAGCATCTTCGCCATGGACCTTTTCTCATACTTTTAATGTGGTTGGGGAATACAATTATGAATGCACACCACATGCCGCACAAGGTATGGTGGGAACAATAACGGTAGAACCTGAGCAGGTAGATCCCACCGATTATCCAGCATATAATATTTCAGTTGTCACCTCAAATAACCCCGAAGGTGTTCCTGACTCCATCGGGATTTCCTGCAGTGTGCAGGGCATTATTCATGGAGCGAATCGCAGGGAAAGTGGATACCTCTTTACGCTGATTGACTCCTTAGGTGATGGAATTGGTGTTTTTCGCACTTCGGATATCGGAAACTATCGACCGGCGCAAGGCGACGAGATAATAATTGAGGGAACGGTTGGGCAATTTAATGGCCTAACTCAAATCGAAGTCGATAATCTCATGCTGCTCTCACAGGCAAACGATTTGGTCGATCCCAGGAACGGTTCAAATAGCGCTCTTTCGGAATCCACAGAGTCGCAATCTATTTTTATTGCCCCCGTTACTTTTGTAGACCCTAACCAATGGGATGACTCTGGAAACAGTTTTAATTTCGAAGTGGAAACATTAGATGGGATTAGATACGATGTGCGTATAGACCGAAATAGCGAGTTGGCTGGAATCAGCGAGCCTCCCTTACCCAATGGATTTAACGACCTGTTTGTGCTCTTTGGTGTAGGTGGACAATTTGATCCCAATCCACCCTATGAGGATGGCTATCAATTATTACCTTCATTTCTCTCCGATTTCCAACCCTTTACTTCCGTTCCTACCGTTCAAGAATCTGAGCTGACTCTGTTCCCCAATCCTGCAACGGGACGAATCCAGATTCGAAATATTCCTCAAAATACGGAATTGCTAACGATTTTTACCGCATCAGGAAAAGTATGGCGAGAGTTTCCAAATCCGGTTGATCCCTTCGAAATTATTCTTCACCAGGCGCCACCAGGAGTATATTTTGTACATTTATCTGGCCGGGGAATCAATGAGTCTAAACTCTTTACAATCAAATAAACCTCAAGTACAAATGACAAAAATTGGCGTTGTATTGTCCGGCGGTGGAATCCGGGGTGTAGCTCACATCGGGTTTCTCAAATTCCTGGAAGAACAAGGAATCAAACCGACTCATTTTGCCGGAGCCAGCGCAGGCAGTATCGTGGGTGCTTTAGCTGCAGCCGGTCATTCACCAGACAAAATGCTGGAGATCGCTAAAGAACACAAGATTTTTTCCATAATTAAACCGAGTTGGCCCTCACTAGGCTTGACCGCTTTAGACAAATTACCGAAACTGCTCAATAAATATATTGAGGTGGATCGTATTGAAGATTTGTCCCACCCGCTGGCTGTTTCAGCTTCGAGTATTACCCAGGCCGAATCCTGTATATTCAAATCAGGCCCCCTTTTTCAAGTAGTACAGGCGTCTTGTTCCATACCCGTCATATTTAGACCTGTCGAAATCGAAGGAGAACTCTATGTTGACGGCGGTCTGCTTAACAATATTCCTGCTCAAGGGATCCGAGACGATGTCGATGTTCTTTTGGGCTTTAACCTCGTCCCCGGCGAACCCATGGAAAAGGAAAGTATATCCTCGATGTTCAAACTCGCTATCCGGACCTTTGAGTTGGCTATAAGTAGCAGTGCCAAAGAAGGTGCAGATATGTGTGACTTGATGTTGATAGCAGATAAGTCTGAACAAGATGCAGTCTTCTTTTCGAATAACGTGGAGAAAATTTATGAAAAGGGTTATCGCACCGCTGAAAATCACAAAGAAGAAATTCTGGCTGTGTGCGAGTCTGAAGTAGATGCCTAACGGATTGAATAATTAGTTTTTTATAATTTTTTGGGCGGTCCCCAGCCCGTTTTAATAATAGAGTCTTTCTTTATCTACCTCTTATCTGAAATCGAATACACCTCAGGGCTTTATATACCCAATTGCTGGGGCGCTACG
>CAZVFU010000180.1:0-3351 GCA_964626595.1 uncultured Saprospiraceae bacterium | reverse complement strand
ATACCCTCTAAGAAGGAATTGCAAGATACCCCAAATTTGGCTTCGCTCCAAAGTGTGCCTTTGATCAGTTCCTGAGGAGGGGAGAGAGGCGTGAGCGAGCACCCTTAAGCATTCGAGGTCTTGGGCTCGTCAAGACTCCAACCGACTAAATGAGCATATGTTTTCTTATAAGTAATCATTCCCGCGATACCCATATCCGCCCGATGAACTCTATTTGATGATGGTTATGCATTCTTTTCCCGCTCTTAGTTTGGGGAGTGCAGACCCATTTTATTCCCTTCCGAGTCCAGAAATATTGCGTAATATCCGCTCTCATCTGCGTGAGGGGATTTCGGTACAATGATCTCTCCTCCATTTTTCTCGACTTTAGCAAGAATGTTTTGAAGATCGTCTCCGCCATTTAGATAAATAGTCACCCCATCGGCCGAGGGTTTGTCACCTTCCGCTTTGACAATAACTCCCGTAACCACTTGTCCTTCATAGGGGAATAGTCCCATTTGCATTCCTGAAAACACTATTTTTTCAATGTTGATGTCTAAAATGGATTGATAAAAATCAATTGCTCTCGAAATTTCAGTTGCAGGGATTTCAAAAATGGAAATAAAGGTTTTCATTTCTTCTGTTTTTTGTGTTTCTAAGGAATCAATGGTAAGGTTCTCGGGACTAGCTCTATCTTGACCTTGACAGGCAAGAAAGCAAATGGAAAGTACGAACCCACTAAATAGCATTTTCTTTTTCATTTCTTCTGTTTTAATTCACTGTACAAATATGAAATCGTTCCGAAGTCTATAATTGTAAAAATGCGACACTTCATCTATAAAAGATTTTTGAAAGGGCCATACTCTCGTCATCCCAAAACTGCTTCGGGTTAATACCCGTGAATTGTTTAAAGTCTCTGATGAAGTGTGCCTGGTCGAAATACTCGCTTTCGTAGGCAATGTGGGTTAATTTATCTGGTTTTTTACTTAATAGCAGTTTTAAGGCAGTTTGAAGTCGAATTACCTTCCCTAACTGTTTGGGGCTAACACCAATTTGTTTTTTAAAATTTCTTTCGACTTGTCTTCTTTTGGACAAGTCTTCTTTAAGAATGTTTGTTATCGATTCCGTTCCATTGGAGGATAAAAGTGAGTCAACGGTTTGTTTTACAATGGTGTTAATCATTTTTTTATCACTCAGCTTTTCAATTAGAAACTTTTCTATGATTACAATTCGTTCTTTGCTGTCTGTAGCCTGAATTATTTTTTGTTCTAATGCTATAGCCCCCTCAAACAAGGTTTCTAATGCCGTTTCTTTGTTTGCCAATTTTTCGATAGGCGTAGTAACGAAATTGCCAAAGCCATAGGGGTAAAACCGAATGGCGAAAGTGTTTACATGGCCTGTCGGCTCGATATAAAATGGTTTCATTGTTTGTCCAAGAACCATAGCCCGAGGTTGTAAGATAAATTCGTCTTTTGAAGTATAGCGCTTTATGTCGTCTCCAAGGATAAATGCCATTTCAATACAACCATCAGGAATGATTCGTTGTCTTCCCGAATCCTTTTCGGCAGGGATTTCTAACGTCCAGTAACAACTAACAAGAGATTCTAAATCTGGATGTGGTGGGTAGGTTTGATAGTTCATGGATTGATACTTTCGCTGTGGTACACAATTTACTGATAAGCGACATCCAAAGTACGCATAGAATGCCTTATGATCCAGAGAATCATAAGACTTGGGAGCATTTATCTTTAAAATCTTTATTTCAAGATCTAAGATTCAGTAGACTCACCAACTTTGTGATGTAAGAGGTAAAAAACCGTGGAGGCTGCCTTAAAGGGTAGTGCGGTGGAAGTTTTCCGGCGTATTTTAGGTTGAACTCTGTTCGTTGCTACCAGAGGAAGGCGGTGTATTATAACCGTTTTGCGATATGCGTAAACTTCTCGCCTTGCTTGCCATATGGTTGTTACACAGCAGTTTGTTTATAATACCACGGTCTCTCCCATCCTGATTATACTTTTTGGGTAAGAGTGATTTTTAATTTTTCATTCAAATTCCCTATAAACGCCTTTCGCTTCAGGAGTTTACTACATTGAATTTCGAAAGTTTTTGTTGCATTCAGCTTTGGGAAGGATAGTTTTCCTTTTGCGATAGACAATGTTATTAACACATTGAAATAATTATATATCAAAATTAGCTTTTGGATAAAATCAGTTTTGACGACCTTAAATCCAATTCGTTGAGCAGTCCTGTTATTGATAATGTAGCTTGTTCCACGAATTTTGAGGTTCTCTAATTCATTGTTTTCCATTTGTTCCAAAAGCTTTAAAAGCCCCTCCAAATATTTTTGCATTATAAAGGTCTTTCGTTGTCTGGCATTCAGCTTGCGGTCAATTACAAAGACATAATCAAACAAGGTCCCTCCATGTATTTTAATCACGCCATTTTTAGGTTTTTCAGATACAAAGAGTGGTGAATAATAAATTAAGCCACCACTTTTTTTTAAAGAGGGTACATCGAAAAAGGGAGCTATTATAGATAGGGTTATTGGGAAGATTATAATTACAATTAAATAGATGCCTGTTAACCAAGAAATGTATAAGGCTATGAGGAGTACACTGAAGGCAACAAAGCCTATCGCAAACTGAATCTGGTTCCGCTCCTTTTTTGATTTTGAGTAAAAACTGTGTTTCAAATCTATTTTTGTCTTTTCGCCATAAGTTAGGTTATTTTAGGCATAGCGTTCGATTGACAGCTATGACTTTATATCCATTCTCTGTTCTTTGTACTTTCCTGTTCTTGTAATGTTACTCCTTAATTAAACCTAAATATTTCACAATTTTATTTCGAAGGCGATTTCTAAAGAAGGTACTTAAGGGGTAATATACGATTCCGAATACAACGAATGTAAAACCTAGTATTAATAAGAACTTGTCATCTTTGGCGATTGATAAAGCCATAAAAGCGATAAGAACTCCACCCACAAAAGCAAGAGTAGCAAAAATGGGTAGAATGGCATTTGGCTTTGCAGTTAACTTTATCAAAGTCCCAGTTTCTTTTTGTTTGAGGTTTCCTTTTATATAAGCCGATTTCCTTCTTAGGTTAGGCATATTCCAACCAATAACGTTGAACTTATCATAAACGGTAAACTCATTTTTGCTCGTAAGCTTGCCTGAAATTCGCAATGTTTTATGCTCAAGGAGCCCTTCAATCCTATTCTTTACATGCTCAATGTTCAAATTTGAAGAGTAGCTTGTTTCCTCCGTGTTTAGTATTTTCTGGATCATGCCCATTTGTAGTTCGATTTGTTTTTCTGCCTAAAAGCACAGCGGCCTTAAGCTTAGCTGTTCGTGTATTGGAAAGATACGAAGGATT
>CAZVFU010000179.1:0-3355 GCA_964626595.1 uncultured Saprospiraceae bacterium | reverse complement strand
AAATCTTTCTCTCTCCTCTTTTCCTTACCTTCCTACAGTTCAAAGAACTTTCAAAGCCAAACGCTATCGTTTGACTAAGTTTTGTTTTTTCGCCTTTCTTTCAAAGCGAGTGCAAAGATAGGTAATGATTATTTCATGCGCAATACTTTTCAGGAAAAACTTTTAAAAAAATCCGGGGTGAAAGCCAAAACCCTTTGCATTCAATGCCATGACTATCCTCATCAGATAAAAAATATCAACATGATTTCGTTTTTAGTCTTGTCTAAACTTTATTTATATTTGCACCAAACTAATAATTATGGGGTCATTTTACAATTTGAAGGATCTGCCACAGCTCACTTATATCAACTTCTCCCTTTTCCTGTTCATTAGTATCTGCGGAACCTCCCCTTTATTTAGTCAAGGATTTATATGGGAAGGCCAGGTTGAGCTAAATGGAACCCCAGCTCCTTTTGCGACGATCTACCTACCGCAATATGACCGCGGAGTCACTGCAGACTCAAGCGGCCAATTTTATATTAAAGATATTCGTTCAGATACGCTAGTCATGAAGCTGGAATATTTGGGGGCAGAACCTCAAGTAGATACTCTGATTCGGTCCCAGACTGAATCCCCTCGATTTTTGATCCAACTTGAGCCTCGAAGCGATGTCCTGGAAGAAGTGGTTGTGATTGACCAACAAACGGGCATTCAATCTCCAACGCCTTTTCTGGTTTCCCGCATTTCTACGCGTGAATTGGAGTATTCTGGCTCAGCTGGGGGGATCATGGGTGCACTTCAACAAGACCCGGCGATCAGTGCGGCTGAATTGGGTCCCGGTATTGTCAAACCGTTTATCCGCGGGCTGGGTTTTAGTCGTGTCGTCACCATTTTCCAGGGAAACAAACTGGAAAATCACCAATGGGGTGCCGACCACGGTCTCGGCATCAATGAATTGGGAATCGGCAATGTGGATGTTATTAAAGGGCCAGCTTCTTTACTTTATGGGTCGGGAGCTATTGGTGGCGTGTTGCTCATGCAGGATGACGACTGTCTCTGGCAGGACACTCGCTGGCGAGGTGAAATGGGGATGACCCTGCACAGCAATAGTCTGGGGGTGCGCCCTACTCTTCGCTTGGGGCGAGCCTTCTCCTCAGGCCTCTTTCTAGGAGCCGAGGCGGCTTATAGCTCCCATGCAGATTATTTAGCTGGCAACCAGCGGGCCATCGGAAATTCCCGCTTTTCTAATCGGACTTTACGACTACATGCAGGCTTCCGCGGAGAGCGAACAACGCATCGATTGTCCTACACCTACCTGGATCAAAACCTGGGGATTATAGAAGATAATGAGTTGGACGAAAGTCTCGCCACCACCCGAAATGACCGAAATCGTCTCCTTCCCTTTCAAGAGGTTGCGGATCACATCCTATCCTACAATATGAAATGGGTGCAAAATGACTGGGTCAGCCACTTGCACTTTTCGCATCACATCAATCGAAGAACAGAAATTGAAGACTCTTTTGACGAGGTAGATTTAGGCCTGATTCAGCATCACAGCTTTTACACGGGACGTATTTCCCGGCATTTGGGAAACGGTTGGCAGCATACGATTGGAATTCAAGGTTCACGGATTGACAACAGCAATATGACTGACGTACAGGAAATTTTAATCCCGGATGCCCTGAGTTGGGAAAATGGATTATTTTACCTGGGGAGCTGGGAGCGAGCGAATTATTTCTTTCAAGGGGGGCTGCGGTATGATTACAGACAAGTAACTGCCGATGCATCTGCCTCAAATTTGGTTAATTACGGATTTATTCTTCCGGGCAATCCGGAAAGCAAAATGCTGTCAAGCTCTTTCGACGGTTGGACCGGCAGTTTAGGGATGACTCGGTTCGACTCCCGGGGAGGTAGTATGCGCATCAACCTATCCTCGGGCTATAGAGCGCCGGATTTAGCAGAGTTGTTCTCCAATGGACCACATCCGGGAACCAACCGGTTTGAAGTCGGGAATGCAAATTTTGAACGGGAACAAAGTTTTCAAGTCGACATGAGTTATGCTATCCATGGGCCTCGTTGGGATTTTCAAATCTCGGGGTACTCTAATTGGGTAAATCACTTTACTTTTTTCAAAAGTACGGGAGAGGTTCGCCCGGAAGACGGACTGACCATTTGGGCCTTCGAACAGGCTCCCGCGCTTTTGTATGGATTTGAGGTTGAAGGCTCCTATGCTCTTCTTCCCCGACAAAACCTGACTGCTGAAATGTCAGCAGCGCTATTTCGGGGCCAACGTCGCGACAGAGATGAAAACCTAACTTTCATTCCTCAGGATAATATTCGCTTTGGGGTGAATTACTCGCCCTCGCGCTTAGAAAACCTGGGGATATCAACGTTTTGGACAGGGTTTGCTGAACAGAACCGACCTGGATTTGAGGAAGAAGTTACGGATGCTTATGCACTATTGGAGGCACATATAAAATATCAGTGGTCTTGGAGGAAACAATCTTTGTCTCTGGGTTTGAGCGGATTCAATTTACTCGATGCGAGTTACGTGCCTCATATGTCGATACTACGCGCTTTCGAAATTCCTAATATGGGACGAAATATCGTCCTCAATATCAGATATGGGTTTTAAAAGGGAAATGGTTGGCGGTTAGAGAAACACAGCACATTGCGTGGAGATATCTATGTTGGCGGGGCTGAGATGCGCATCTATCCCCGCGAGTTTAGCCGCCTCCACATTTTCGGGCTTATCGTCGAAAAATACGGCCGACTCTGCAGAAATGCGAGTCCTTTTCAGCAATTCGTGGTAAATTTCAGCTTGAGGTTTCCGGCTTTGGGCATGATGGCTGTAAAGTGCAAAATCAACAATATCGTCAAAACAGGACATCTGATAGTTTTGATTTAGGAAATGGTTTACCCATTCCAAATGAAGTTCATTCGTATTACTTAAAATATAGACTCCGTAGGAGCCTCGCAACTGTTTAATCATCTCCAGACGGTGCTGTGGAATATCGATTAACATCGCATTCCATGCTTGAATCAGGTGCTCCTCCAAAAGGCCGTGGGGCATGTGCAATAGAATTTCATTCAAAAATTCGGGCGTTTGAATAAAGCCTTGTTCATAGGCGTGAATGATTGAAACCAAAACAGAAGGAATTCTGCCTGTCCCAGGCTCTTCCAGATAATCACTTAGGGCTCGAAACGTACGCGCTTCATCAATGTCTACAATGACATTTCCGAGATCAAAAATGATATTTTGCGGTTTCCCTGCCATGGTATTGGATTATGACATAAATTTACATAAATTTGCGTCGCTTTGGGCCCATAGCTCAGTTGGTTAGAGCACCTGACTCATAATCAGGTGGTCCCAGGT
>CAZVFU010000178.1:0-3367 GCA_964626595.1 uncultured Saprospiraceae bacterium | reverse complement strand
CTTTATCCTTGCCCACTTTAACCTTATTTCGCGTGAGGGATAGTAAGGGCGCGAGCACAGCGAGCGGTCCCGAGAATCGCCTTAGGCGATCTCGAGGACGGAACCCCTGCATAGCCCGGTCCACACCCAAGCCTTGGGTGTGGACACGCCCATCAAAACCTTAAAACATAAACTATTTCTTCATTGAAATTAAACTTTGCGCAGCGGGGTGCATCTAATGTATGAATTGCACTTATAAAAAATCGCGTATATTTAAAGAAAAAGGAAGATGTCAACCTCATGTGCCGTGACCGATCTCTCGCTCTATACCCCGCGAATAGAAAAACCGTGGAACAGGGAGCGCTTAATTCATTTATTTCAACGAGCGGGATTTGGCCTACCTCCTGATCAGATGGATGGGCTGCTGCAGATGGATCCGGATCAAGTTGTGAAAGATCTAATCAGTGATGCGCAAAATACGCCTCTACCCGACCCGCCTTCCTGGGCAAATTGGGCTCTATCCGACTATTCAGATCCGCAAACGCAAATCGGGGAACAGTATATTGAATGGCAAACGCAGTGGGTCGGTGATATGATGTCAAACGGCCTGCGGGAGCGAATGGCATTGATGTGGCATAATCATTTTGTCACGCAAATTTCGGCATATAATTGTCCGAGCTACATGTATTCATATCACACCCTTCTGCAAGAACATGGGTTGGGGAATTTTAAGACCTTAACATTAGAAATGGGTAAGACACCGGCGATGCTGGTCTACCTAAATGGTGTTCAAAATACGCGTTTCGCCCCGAATGAAAACTACGCGAGGGAGTTATTTGAACTTTTTACGCTGGGACGAGACATCGGATATACACAACAAGATATTACGGAAGCGGCTCGTGCGCTGACCGGCTGGAATGGTTTTACGGAGGCCTGTGCTCCGATCGGTTATTTGCCTAACTTTCATGACAATGGCAGTAAAACGATTTTTGGAGTAACTGATAATTTTGATTACGAGGGTTTGCATGATCTTTTGTTTTCAGAACGGGCTGAGGAGGTTGCAAAACACGCCTGCCGAACCCTTTACCGAAGCTTTGTGCATCCCGATATTGAAGAGGAGGTCATCGATGAGCTCGCACAAACGATGTTAGATCATGATTTTGAGATCGCCCCCGTGGTGGAGCAGTTGCTCAGTTCTGAATTCTTTTTTGATATCGAGCAAATCGGTACACAAATTGCAAGCCCAATTGATGCCTTGGTTCGACATGCTGTGACTCTCGGATTGGAGTTGCCGGAACAGCTAAAGACCCTTCTGATATTTGCATCCGGAGAATTGAATCAAGCTCTATTCGATCCGCCTAGCGTAGCTGGATGGCCCGGCGACCGAGACTGGATCAATAGTTCCTTACTAACCTTGCGTTGGGACTTTTTGGATCAATATACCCGCTTTCTATATATAAATAACCGAGAGAAAATGGGCGATTGGGTTCGAGATATCGCCACTCATCAAACTGATGTAGGTCAGGTTTGTAGAGATTTAGTTGACTTTCTGCTCCCCTGGGGCCTCGGGCGTATGGAGGATTACGAATCGGCCTTAGATGTCTTTAAGGGCGACATCCCCGAAAACTATTTCGAACGCGGTGAATGGTCGGTCGATTGGGATACCGTACCCGATCAAGCGGCATTGCTCATCATCCATTTGACTCATCAACCCGAATTTCAACTTAAGTAAGCATGAATAAGAAAGGCGAAAGTAATCGACATAAAGAAGGATTGAGTATAAAAAATCCAGAGGCTCACCAAAAAGATCATCAGCACTGGACGCGTCGGAATTTTATGCAGGCCATGGGACTCACAACCTCCGTAGGTCTTACTCTGGGGCAGTGGCCTCTGCAGGCTTTCACATCGCGTGTGGCTGACTATGTGGGCGAAACAGATCGCGTATTGGTTCTGGTGCGCCTCATCGGGGGTAATGATGGGCTCAATACTGTTGTTCCTCTTTTTGACTACAGTAAATATGCCGGCTGGAGGCCGGGCATCGCTCATCCGGCTCAAAGTCTGTATGAATTACCCGCGGGCCTGGCACTGCCAGGCCAGGCCGAAGGCCTACACGCGCTTTGGGAAAAGGATCAAATGAAAATTGTACAGGGCGTGGGTTATCCAGAGCAAAATCTCTCTCACTTCCGTTCTTCGGATATATGGGACACCGCTTCGGATTCCTCTGATGAAATTGATTTGGGTTGGCTGGGTCGACTATTGATGGTCGATAATCCCAATATTGAAGTTGAGCCTCCTGAGCAACCGGCGGCGATACAAATTGGGAATTCGAATAGCCTGACTTTTCACAGTGGGGATAATAATACGCTTTCTTTTTCCGTGAGTAACACCCAACAACTTTTTCAATTAGCGGAGAATGGCCAATTTTACCCCACTGACTTTTTAGGAGACTGTCTGCACGAACAGCAGGAGAAATACCTTCGCGAAGTAACAAACTCGACTTTCCGATATGCAGATGTGATCCAACAGGCCTACGAAGGCAGTTCTAATGCTCTGGAATATACCAATTCCGGTCTAGCCGACCAGCTGGCCATTGTTGCTCGATTGATCAAGGGCGGACTACAAACATCTTTTTATATGGTGACTTTAAATGGTTTTGATACTCATGCGGGCCAAAAGCAGAACCATGACCGGCTGATTCAGCAATTGGGGGCCAATATGGACGAATTCTATCAGGACCTTTCCGCCACGAATGATGATGACCGGGTTTTGGGAATGAGTATTTCCGAATTTGGACGTCGTCCTCAGCAGAATGCGTCTCAGGGCACTGATCACGGTGCTGCCGCGCCCTTATTTTTATTTGGACCTGCAGTTAATGGATCTGGGATTGTGGGTGAACACCCAGATCTGGATGATTTGGATGCTGCAGACAATCTAAAGTTTACCACCGATTTTCGACAAGTGTATCAAAGCGTGCTTACGGACTGGTTATGCTTCCCTTCTTCCGTTGGCGAGGATGTACTTTTTGATGAATTTTCTAATTTAGATTTGGGACTGGAATGCCAGACTGTACGGGCTTCAGACCCTATTGATTTTTCAGCCAACATTACTAAAATGCGGATGGGACTGAGACACCACCGATTTGAAGTCCAAAGTTCGCGGGCCGTTAAAGGCCATGTTGAGGTCTATTCCATGTCGGGACAGGTCGCTGCCCGGCTTTATCGAGGACAGTTTCACCCTGGATCCCAAACTTTTGATGTGTTTGCCGATCAGCATGGCATGCGTCCCGGGCTTTATGTGTTTGTGGTGCAGTTGGGCCGGCGGGTGTTAAGAGAGAAATTTGTGGTGGCGGGGTAGGGAGACTGCTCCCTTCGACTCCGCTCAGGGAGCA
>CAZVFU010000177.1:0-3371 GCA_964626595.1 uncultured Saprospiraceae bacterium | reverse complement strand
TTCCCGTTTAGTATATTTAGCTTATGAAAAATAAAGAAAACCAATAAACCTCAGTCTAATTATGAAGCCTATCTTTCCCAAAGTGATCTCCGTGCTCTTTATTTTCGCCGGCCTTAATCATTTCCTATCCCCTGAGTTTTACCTGCCCTTGATTCCCAGCTATCTGCCCTTTCCTACTTTATTAAATGGAATTTCCGGCATTCTAGAGGTCGTCATAGGAATCTTAATTTGGACCTCTACCTATCGCCGGCTTGGCGGTCTGGCATTGGCCACCCTTATGATTCTCTTTATACCCGCCCATATTCATTTTATTCAGATCGGACATTGTATCCCGGACGGGCTTTGTGTAGATCCATGGCTAGGTTGGGTTCGACTGCTTGTCATTCAACCGGCACTTATTGCTCTCGGGTTTTTGATCGCCCAGCAGGCTCCGAAGCCCCGCTCTAAATAGCTCAAGGCAAAAGCGAATAGTTAAGTGAGCCTCAAAAAAATAACAGGCAGATTAGGCGTTTTACCTCAATCTGCCTGTTCCTTTTTCGCCTTCGATCTCAAAAACAATTTCTATTCCTCCAAGGGTACTTCCTCTGCTTCGCTGTTATTTCGTGCAGCCATAAAGTCATGGGGCTTGTTTTGATGAAAAGCCAGGCCCTTGGCATCCCGACTAATATAAATGGTGTCGCCGGGTCCTGCCTGACCGCTAATAATGCGACGTGCTATTTGATCGACCACCTCTTTCTGAAGCACTCGTTTGAGCGGGCGTGCACCATATTGAGGATCATACCCCAAATCGCTTAAAAACTGGGCCGCTGCTTCACTTAAAGAGATATGAATATCCTGATCGCTCAATTTCTTCTCAACATCCTTCATCAGCAGCATGAGTATTCTGCGAATCTCAACTGCACTGAGCGGTAGAAACATAATTCGCTCATCGATGCGATTGAGAAACTCCGGGCGCATAAACTCGCGCAACATATCGAAGATTTCCAGTCTCGTGGCATCTATGACTTCTGTTTTCTGAATCGCGTCGGCGTGCTGCAAATCTTCGAAGTTTTCGAGAATGCGTTCTGCACCTACGTTTGAGGTCATGATGATAATCGTGTTTTTAAAGTCAGCCACACGACCCTTATTATCAGTCAAGCGGCCATCATCCAACACCTGCAATAAAATATTGTAAACATCGGGATGGGCTTTCTCGATCTCATCCAGTAGCACGATACTATAAGGGCGACGGCGCACAGCTTCAGTCAGCTGACCACCTTCATCGTAGCCCACATAGCCCGGAGGCGCTCCAACCAGTCGGCTGACCGCGTGACGCTCTTGAAACTCACTCATATCGATGCGTGTGATTGCTTCTTCATCATCAAACAATACTTCCGCCAGTGTTTTGGCCAACTCGGTTTTTCCCACTCCCGTCGGCCCCAGAAATAAGAAGGACCCTATCGGTCTATTCTCATCGGAAAGTCCTGCACGGCTCCTTCGAATCGCATCGGAGACAGCTTCCACCGCCTCAAATTGTCCAATGAGCCTCTTCCCGATCTCCTCCTCTAGTTTCATGAGCTTTTCCTTTTCACTCTGCATCATTCGACTCACGGGAATTCCGGTCCACTTAGAGATCACCTCGGCGATATCATCTGCTGTCACCTGATCTGTAGTGAAGCGTTTGTCTTTGGGAAGTTTGGCCAGTTTTTCCTCTGCCGCTTTGAGCATGGCCTCTTTTTCCTTGAGTTCACCGTAGCGAATTTTCGCTACCGCCTCGTAATCAGATTGCCGCTCTGCCTGCTGCGCTTTCATTTCAGCCTCCTCGATCTGCTTTTTAATGCTTTGCACCGTATCTACCACCTCTTTTTCATTCTTCCAGGCCGCTTTAATCGCGTCCAATTCCTGACGGGCATTCGCAATTTGCTCTTCGATGAGACCCAGCTTCTTCGATTCGCCTTTCTCTCGTTTGATGCCTTCGCGCTCGATTTCCAGCTGACGCAACTTGCGTTCCAGTTCATCGACAGCTTCAGGAACGGAGTCAAGTTCCAGCCGCAATTTAGCAGCCGCTTCGTCAATCAGGTCAATAGCCTTGTCGGGCAACTGGCGATCGGCCAAATAGCGATGAGACAGCTGGGCAGCAGCAATGAGAGCTTCATCCAGGATTTCGATTTTATGAAATACTTCATAGCGCTCCTGCAGTCCACGCAAAATAGATATACTGTCTTCTACTGAAGGTTCACTGATATACACCGTTTGAAAACGACGCACTAAGGCTTTGTCATTCTCAAAATACTTTTGATATTCATCCAGGGTGGTAGCCCCAATGGTGCGAAGCTCTCCGCGCGCCAGAGCCGGCTTCAAAATATTGGCGGCATCCATCGCTCCCTGGCCGCCCCCAGCACCGATGAGTGTGTGGATTTCATCAACAAATAAAATGATTTGCCCATCAGAAGCAGATACTTCCTGTATCACGGCCTTCAATCTCTCTTCAAACTCACCTTTGTACTTGGCTCCAGCAATTAAGGACGCTAAATCTAAGGTGTAAATTTCTTTAGACAATAAATTATCAGGCACGTCTTGCTGAACAATACGCCAGGCAATCCCCTCAACAATGGCTGTTTTACCCACACCGGCATCACCCAGTAAAATGGGATTATTTTTCTTTCGACGAGAAAGAATATGCATAACGCGACGAATTTCTTCATCCCGACCAATAATCGGATCGAGTTTCCCACTTTCAGCCTGCTCATTGAGGTTAATCCCATATTTCTTCAAGGCATTATACTGGTTGTCTGCCTGAGGATCATCTACCCGACTTCCTTTTCTTAGGTCTTCCATAGCTTTTTTAACGTTTTCTTCTTTGATTCCGAGCTTGCGCAGTAATTTTCCTGCTTTACCGGCGTCACTAACTAAAGCGAGGAAAAGCGTTTCCAGAGCTACGTAGTCGTCACCTAATTTCTTAGCCAGTGATTGTGCCTTTTTTAAAGTATCATTAGAGTGACTGGAAAGATATTGGTTTCCCCCACCGGAAATGGTCGGATAGCTCTCCAGTAAGGTGTGAACTTCTTTTTGCAGACTGGCGGGATTCACTCCCGTTTTTTGCAGTAAAAATTCAAGAGTAGAAGCATCTTGCTGCATCAGAGCATGTAAAATATGTGGCGTATCGACGACTTGCTGGTCGCGATCCGAAGCGGCCTGCTGTGCCTTGAGCATGGCCTCCTGTGCATTATGTGTAAATTTATCGTAGTTCATTTGTTCTATCTTTTGTATTCATAAATCAAATGCTGAGCCAATTGATCGATACGGACATCCTGACCTCCTTCGACCACTTTTGACTGTCTCTTTGGCAGTCTAGTCGCTTGATTTGCAGACAAAAAGGCGGGGTCGAAGGG
>CAZVFU010000176.1:0-3373 GCA_964626595.1 uncultured Saprospiraceae bacterium | reverse complement strand
AATTCATCGGGCACGAAGCCGGAAAAATCAGAAAAGCCCAGATCTTGTAATGCGGTTATTGTAGAAGCAGAGATATCAATAGGCTCGGGATTCAACCAGACATTCCCTGCCAAAAACCCTCCAATCGTTATTCCTAAAACAAAAGCCAGGTTCCATGCCCCCGTTGTTTTCCAGTCATACTTGAAAAAAGATATATCTCCGACATTACAAGCGGCGCAAACATGCCGGAAACTCGAGGAAATGCCTAAAGACTGCCCCACAAATATGAGTAACAGCGGAATCGTAAGGCCGATCAATGGTCCACCTATATACCAGGGGAAGGGCTGCGTTAAAAAATCCATATGTTCGTTTTTATTTCGTTTAGTAATATATCACAAAGATGCAATGCATTTTTCACTTGTCATAACATTAGGCCATAAAAATAGTTCAATGCTCTATAAAAAGAAAGGAAATCAAGCCACTTTCAACCTCGAATAAAAGCCACAAACCTTACTATACGGGCCATTTTGTTAATTTTCATAAAAATTAATCTATTTGCAACCAACTTGTTATTACATTTGTTACCTTTGTATCAATTATCACACAAAAACCTTGGCCATGGCAGATTCAAGTAAACTCCCGCGACACGCACAGATTAGTCGCCATCTTCGGGAAGCCATCGAACAAAACATCTACGGACCGAAAGAGAAGTTACCTTCAGAAAAAGAATTGGCCGAACAGTTTGAGGTGAGTCGCATAACTGTCCGCAGGGCTCTTCAAACTCTGGAAAATGAACACCTCATTCAGCGAAGTCAGGGACGGGGCAGCTTTGTTTGTGACCCCAAAAGCAGCCAGCCCGCTTTGGAACTCACGGATTTTACTGAAGACATGGCTCTTGCCGGTCGTACAGCTACCAGTCAGGTTCTCAAAAAAGAATTGTTTCCCGCCTCAGAACGAATCGCTCTAGCCCTCGAGATTGAAGAAGGAACTAAGGTCGTTGAACTCACGCGTTTACGGCTTGCTGATGGTCAACCCATAGCCATTGATAAAACCTATTTGCCTGCCTTTTACGCCCAACTTTTAGAGGGTGAAAATCTGGAGGAACAAACGATCTATGAGATCCTGGAAAACAAATACGAGATTACGATACAGCGAGGATGCATTAAAATAAAGGCCGCTGCACTGGCCCCCGAGTGGGCCCTTCACTTGAAAATGGAACCCGGAGCGCCGGCATTACAGGTAGAGCGCGTTTCTTATACTATTCAAGAAAAGCCGATATACTACCAAATCCGCTTCAATAATTCAAATAAGATTCAGTATGAACTAATGGCCGAACGGCAAAGCGGCATAGGATGCTCCCACCTTCCCCTAAAGGAGTTTGCCCCTGTGTATTTCATTGAATAAGCACCCGTCTCGCCCAGCATACACAGTGATTTGGGAAAAGACGGAGTACATATTTCCCAAATCTCAGATTTAATTCTATTTTGAGAAAAAAATAGGATGCGTATTTTTCGGTCAGAGATGGGACTCAATTATGCTAAATATTCATTTGGCTATGCCATATATGCCCAGACTGAATCGCAAGCAGATGGTCAGAAAGCCCTCCAAAATGGCTTTTTGCCATATACGGGCCAACATTTGGATCTTGCCAATGTGTATTATTTAGCTCGAAGTCTTCGCATACATCTCCAACCCCTTGAACTCAGCTCTGAAAACCGAAGGGTACTCCGAAAATACGAAGAAGCGAAAGTAAAACTTGAATTACATCCCATTTCCGACTATAGATGGCAGTCGGAAGACACCGATTTTTGCCTAACTTACGCAAATGAGCGATTTAGCACTTCTTTTACGGCCGATCGGCTAGACCGCATCCGCCAGCACCGGCATCTTACGCATTATTTAGAAATCCATATTGACGCTGAACGCCAAGCTTTGATCTTTTTGCATTGCGGATCAGAGGGTTGGCACTACTGGTTTGCTTTTTTTTGCTTAGATACAACGAATCCCCTGGGAAAGTTTGCTATGCTGCGATCAGCCCAGCTGGCCGTTGAGCACGGGCTGTCTCATCTCTATATAGGAACTTGCTATGGCTCTCACTCTTTATACAAAGTTCGCGACTTTAAATCCATTTCCTTCTATGATGGCTCAGAGTGGTGCACGGATAAAAAGAAACTAAAAGCCTGGTGCAAATCGGATGAAAATTGTGAATTAACCGACCGACTAAAACGCGAATAGCTCATGGAATTAACTTATACATGGATTTCACTGGTTCCACCTTTGGTCGCCATTGTACTGGCCATGGTGACGCGAAAGGTTTACCTTTCACTGGTTACGGGCATTGCCGCCGGATGGTTCATTTTATCAGACTTTAATCCCTGGACGGGGTTTTTAAATACACTTGAGGGTTTTGTTGATGTCTTCCAGGATAAAGGTCAAACTCGAACGATTCTTTTTGGCGCTTTAGTCGGAGCTCTAATCTTGCTCATTCAAAAGAGTGGAGGAGTCGCAGGCTTTATTCGATGGGTGGAGAAGCAATTACTTTCGCGCTTCTCGGTTGGCTCTGGAGGACGGCGTTGGGTGCAAACCGCTGCCTGGCTCAGCGGCATTGTCATATTTGTGGAAAGCAGCATTTCTGTTTTGACTGTCGGAACTCTGTTTCGCCCTTTATTTGATCGACTCAAGATATCCCGGGAAAAGTTGGCTTATATTGCCGACTCGAGTTCAGCACCCGCCTGCATACTCATTCCATTTAATGCCTGGGGTGCTTTTATCATGGGACTATTAATTACCCTGGGTTTTACGGAGCCGTTCACTTTACTGATCTCGTCCATCGCTTTTAACTTTTACCCTATTTTGGCTCTGGCATGGGTTCCTATTGTCATTTGGACCGGATTAGACTTTCCGGCTATGCGAAAAGCGCAAGAAAGAGTGGACACAAGCGGAGATGTCTTATGGGAAGGCGCTCAACCGATGGTTTCAACAGATCTCACTGAAGCCAAACCCGTGGAAAACGCGCCCCTACGTCCCGCAAATATGATACTCCCTCTAGCCATCATGGTTGCTCTTATGCCCGTCATGCTCGCTTACACCGGATGGAGCTCTGCTCTCGAGGATCGACCGGATGCCGATTTCTTCGGGCAATTTTTCTACGCCATAGGCCAGGGATCGGGCTCAACTGCTGTCTTGACTGCAGTAAGCCTGGCGATTCTGGCCGCTATATTCATGTACAAAATTCAGTCCCTCATGCGTATTGGCGATATGGTCGATCATAGTATTAAGGGAATTAGTGACATGTTGCCGCTGGCACTCTTAATGCTATTTGCCTTTGCTCTAAGTACCGTTTGTTACGAACTCAATACCGGCTTGTATGTTGCCCATTTGGCCGAACAGTGGA
>CAZVFU010000175.1:0-3387 GCA_964626595.1 uncultured Saprospiraceae bacterium | reverse complement strand
GAGCGCAAAAAGCTCGTCGTTAAATAAAAAGAGTTAGATCAATTTTTAAATGAAGGCTGCGAAGGGAATCTCTTCGTAGCCTTTTTTTATATAAATACCTTATATTAGTGATGAAATGAGAAAATTTCTATCATGAAATTATTTTTTTTATAATCTGAACGTTCTGATTATGATTCCATACGTCCCATGGATGACAAAGCACTTTTACTCCATCATCACGACTTTCTTTTTTCTTTTCTTCGCAACAATAGTATATGCCCAGCCGGCGAAAGAAAACCCGACATCAAATAGGATACAATTAGCAGAGAAGGCCGCATCACACACCAAATCCAGTCAGAGTAGATGTGTTCTCGACAGTGAATTAGAAGTAATTCATACCTCCTTGGGCTCTCCGTTTACAGGCCCCTTCAAGTCGGACGAAGAAGTCACTTTTCGCTATACCATACATGAATATTCAGCAGCTGATAATGGATGCCAATGGCTACAAGGTATTGTCCCCATTTTTGGGAATGGCTGGGATCCAAACTCTTTTCAAGCCGACGGACGCCCTACAGAAGCTGTTGACCCTTTGACTCAATATTCAGGAAGCTGGGCTTGGTACGATCAAGATACAATCACCTATAAATGGGACGCCCCCTTTTACAATATATTTACCGACTCTCTGTCTGGTCGAAAAAAAATATGTTACTATCTCGATTCGAACTGCATCGATACCGGCGTGGTGGCCGGCGAAGGGATGCCGGCCGGTTGGTTTGCGTATTCGCCCGGAGGTAGTCCATGTTGTGAGTCAACCGAAGATCCCAATGTGGGCTGGGGCGACGGCGCCAGCTGCACAACAATGGGCGGGTGGACAGTAGAGTTTACCCTAGGCGTCAGGCCGTTTTCAGGTCCGGAGGGCTGTGAGGATACCCAGCAGACAGACCTTTCCGTGGAAATATTCACTTTTGCTGATGGCCAAACTGGCTGTTATTCCTGTGCCCCCCAATCAAATAATGAAATCTGCGCTGAAGATGTACCGACCGTTTCTTCTTTTATCAATCAGTGTTGTCAAGGACCGCTGGTAGAAGAACAGCAGATATCGATCTGCTCCGGTGAGGAAACAGACATCGTGCTGGAATCCGACCAGGATAGTATATTCAATGTCGAGTTTGCCTGGACAGTAGATGCGCCGGATCATATCATAGGGGCTTCGGCAGACTCCGCCAGTCAAATTCAGCAAGAATTGATCAACACTGGTGACACTGCGGGAAATGTTATTTATACAGTCATTGCCGTGAACGAAGAAGATTGCGTGGGGCCACCTACCGATATTACAGTCACTGTCTTTCCCGAGCTTCAGGTTACCGCTTATGCCGGTGGCCCTGAAATAGAGGGCTGTACAGAAGCCACCGAGTTAGCCTTGGGGGGCAACCCAACAGCCGCTGGTGGAAATGGCGGCCCTTACATCTATAGCTGGACCAATGGCCTGCCCGATATGCCCGACCCGACCATCACCCCTAACGATTCTACCTCGTATAGCCTCATAGTCACAGATAGCAGTGGATGCATGGGAGCAGATACGGTTGGGGTGACCATTGCTCCGGCCCTGGAATTAGAGATCATTGGAGATACCGTTTTCTGTCCCGGCGATACAGCGCTCAATTTGATAGCTGTTCCCAGCACCGGTATTTCTCCGTATCAGTTCGAATGGAATGGACCCGGCGGTCCCCAGAACGGCGATTCGCTGACCATTACGGAACCCGGACAGTATGTCGTCGATATCACGGACACCATCGGTTGTTCAGGCAGTCAAGAGGTACTCATTACTGAGGATGATTGCCTTCAAAATGCCACTGTATCCTTTACAAGAGAGACCCCCTTTCAAATACAGTTCGCCGTTGAATTTGGAAAATCTCAGAATATAGAATGGCGCTGGGAGTTCGGTGACGGAAGCGAAAGCACAGAACAAAACCCGCTTTATACCTACACCGAAGAAGGCAACTATGAAGTGCTATTCATTTGGTGGAACGAGTACAGTACCGACACCGTGTCGCTGGACCTCCAAATCGGCACTACGTCTTTGGTGGGAGCCCGATGGGCAGCAGCAGTGCGCATATTTCCCAATCCAGCCAACGATCAGCTCACTGTGGAAGGCGTTCCATTGGGTACAGAAATCTCCATTTACGACATGAACGGCCGGTCCAGGTACGAACTATTTCCGGTAAATTCTTCCCGTCAGCAGCTATCGTTGCCGGATCTGGCCCCCGGAATGTATATTCTCACGCTCACTCATGAGGGCGCCATTGAACGCAAAAAGCTTATTATCCAATAGGTACGTTCCATCAAGGCGTAGAGTTTTTTTAATGTTTTGGGCGAATCCCCCGTTGCTCCGCCGGTGGCGTAGCTTCCGAGGGTCGGGCTGTCCATGGGTTCCGTCCTCGAGATCGCCCCGGGCGATTCTCGGGACCCCTTCGCACGAGCGTGCTCGGGCCATTCCCATCCCTTTCGCGGGGGAGTAGAGGTAAGCACCTCATCAGTATATAGCTTTGAATATTGAGCGCGCTAGATCTCATTTCAATAAGGGATAGAGTTGCAGTTGAGGGTTAGATTGTGAGTAGAACAAATGATGTTTTTTCCTCATTCACGGTAATATTTGGAGACGGTTTGTCCGTTTGTACCATAATATAGTATTTTTACAAAAATTGAAAAAGATGGGAAGAAATACTTCAATCATACTTGGCGATCATTTTGATCAATTTATAAAATCAGAGATTGAATCCGGAAGGTACAGTTCAGCGAGTGAAGTAATCCGATCTGGCTTACGCATATTGGAAGAAGAGCGAAAAAAGATCGAGCTGATCAACGAAGCCTTAGTCGCAGGTGAAAACAGCGGCACAGCCCAGCCATTTGATAACAGTACATTCAAAGAAAAAATGCGGAAGCGGCTTTTAGACAATGAATAAGCTTGTGCTAAAACCCGAGGCCGAAAGCGATCTCGAAAAAATTTATGCCTTTACTTTTCACCGATGGGGTTTACAACAGGCCGAAAAATACCTGGATGAATTGGATGAAGGAATGAAACTACTCGCCAGGCAACCATCCCTGGGCAAACCTTACCTCTTTTCTACCACTCCTTACAAAATACTACACATCAACAAGCATATCATATTCTATCGAATAGAGAGGAGCCTCTGTGTTATCGTGAGAATATTGCATGATAGTATGGAAATCAGATCCCACATTTGAGATTTTTTTTCATTCATGTTTTGGGCGAATCCCCCGTTGCTCCGCCGGTGGCGTAGCTTCCGAGGGTCGGGCTGTCCATGGGTTCCGTCCTCGAGATCGCCCCGGGCGATTCTCGGGACCCCTTCGCACGAAGGTGCTCGGGCCATTCCCATCCCTTTCGCG
>CAZVFU010000174.1:0-3390 GCA_964626595.1 uncultured Saprospiraceae bacterium | reverse complement strand
CGGGATGACGTGGTGTTTTTTGTTTGTTTGGGGTGTAGTGTAAGCAGTAAATAAACGGTATACGAGCAGGAGATCCCGAATCGGAGCGGGCTCAAAAAAAAATAACCACACAAAAAATCACTTGTTTTCCTCGATTTATACTCAAAAAAAAGGGGAACAAAGGTCTGGGATCTTTACACTACCTTATAACGCTCCACAGGCAGTTTTCTGGATAGGCGGAGGATATGAGGATAACGAAAACGCCCTATGGAATGGGCCCCTCTCCCATTGGGCCAGGGATAGTAGAGGCCGCGAGCACGGCGAGCGGGTCCCGAGAATCGCCTCCGGCGATCTCGAGGACGGAACCCTCGCATAGCCCGGTCACGCCTGCAGGGCGTGAGGCCCCCAAATCAAAAGAGAAAGGAAAATGATATATGATTAACCATTATATATACTACCTTTGCACAAAATGACGGTATGAAAGAGGTTCGGCCTTATGATGATCGGGAGGGCAGTAAGAAGGAGCAGGTGGAAAATATGTTTGATGCTATTGCAGAAACGTATGACCCGCTCAACCGAGTCCTGTCGCTCGGCATAGATAAACGCTGGCGAAAACAGATGATGAGGGAGCTAGATCGTGAGCAGCCGAAAAGAATTTTAGATGTGGCAACGGGTACGGCAGATGTAGCCTGTGATGCGGCCCGATATTTTCCGGCGGCTCAGGTGACGGGACTGGATCTGAGTGCCAAAATGCTGGAACGGGGGCGCCAAAAGGTGAATGAAAAGAAATTGAGCGAGCGGGTGACTCTGGTAAAAGGAGACAGTGAGGCGCTGCCTTTCGAGAATGAGGCATTTGATGCTGTGACCGTTGCTTTTGGGGTGCGGAACTTTGGAAATTTGCAACAAGGGTTGGAGGAAATGCAACGGGTTTTGAAACCCGGAGGGACATTAGTCGTTCTTGAATTTTCCCGTCCTCGTCGCTTTCCCGTGAAAAATGTATTTAATGTGTACTTTAAATACGTTTTGCCCCAAATCGGCCGTTGGACATCCAAAGATCCAAAGGCGTACCAATATTTATATGATAGCGTGCAGGTCTTTCCTCAATATGAAGAATTTGAAGCCTGTCTAAGCAAGGCTGGTTTTTCGGATACGGATTTTAAAACTCTTACTTTTGGCATATGTTGCGTATATATAGCTTACAAATCTTCTTAATTCTTTTTCTTGGCAGCGTGTTACACACGGATGGCTGGAGCCAACGAAAGGCCAATGCCTACAACTACCTGGAATTTAAAAATAAGCCCTACTATTTTGGTATTGCGATGGGATACGCGAATTCGAATTATCGCATTGAGCATTCCGATGATTTTATACTCAATGAGGAATATATTCGGGCACAATCCCTATCCGGTCCCGGACTGCGCATTGGTGTGATCGGAAACTTAAAATTTGGGGAGTTCTTTGACTTTCGGATCGTACCGGGCTTTGCCTTCACGGAACGCAGGCTGGACTACCTTAGAGTATCTTCCGATGGTCGAACACAAGCTGATTTGGAACGCATTGAGTCTACCTTTTTTGAATTGCCGATGTTGATTCGCTATAAATCCAAGCCGTATAGAGATTTGCGTTTTTTCATTTTAAGCGGAATTAAATATACCTATGATATTTCAAATAACTCCAGAACTCGACAGGCAGAAAACCTCATTCTGACGGCTTCCCATGATTATGCTTTTGAATTTGGTGTGGGCGTTCAGATCTTTTTCCCATATTTCATTTTTTCACCTCAGATTAAGGTTTCGCATGGGATGGGTAATATTCTCTTGCATAATGGCGCTCTGGAGAAATCAAACATCATAGACCGCATAAACTCATCTATGATTTCCTTTTCACTGAATTTTGAGGGATAGCGGCGGGAATTACCATTAAAGGTGATATTCCGATGGAAAAGCATGCATAGCATCTACGTATAGCTCTTCAAATAAGGTTCGGTACTGACCGAAGTGATTTAGTAGCTCGTATTGTAAGGCTATAAAATTGGAGGGGAATTTCGCCCTTTTATCCATATTCACCAATGTCCGAGTCCAGGAAGTTGAGTTCCTTTGAGTATGTAGCCATCGGTACTCAACCATTTTTTGAATGCGCTCTGCAATTAAAGGGGGAAATGCGGAGCTACACGAAAGCAGCTGACTATACATATCTGAACAAAAAGCGCTGTAACTGCAATTGTGAAAACGATACCAATGGTGGGCCAGCAAAAAATCAATGATCAGATCTGAACCGACCGGACTGTATTTTCGCAATATGGGACGAATGAGCGCATTCATTTCCCGAACGGCTGGATGTTGGTCGGTAAAGGCATCAATGGCCCTATGTAAACGCATCCCCTCTTGGATACGCATCGGAAAGGTGTCAGTTGCACTTATATCCATCCAGTCTGTCGCCATGTTGGCCACGCGTATCACAGGGTCAGGCGGTGATAAAACAAGATGCCCTAAATAATTCAAGTGTTTTGATCAAAGATATAAATTTAGACCCAGCTAAGTGAAATAGATTTTGACTCAGTATGACGATAAAAAGGATGTATATTTGCGGCTCAAAATGTAGAAAAACGTCTTATGGGTTTACAGTGTGGTATTGTCGGATTACCAAATGTTGGAAAATCAACACTTTTTAATGCTTTAACGTCCGCAAAGGCTTTGGCAGCAAATTATCCGTTTGCGACCAAAGATCCCAATGTGGGTGTAATTACAGTGCCTGACCAGCGATTGGATAAGTTGACAAGTCTGGTCTCGCCTCAAAAAACGATCCCCACAACGGTTGAGATCGTAGATATTGCGGGATTAATAAAAGGAGCTTCCAAAGGGGAAGGTCTGGGTAATCAATTTTTGGCCAATATTCGTGAAGTGGATGCTATTCTGCACGTCGTCCGCTGTTTTGATGACGACAATGTGGTTCATGTGGATGGAAGTGTCAATCCGATCCGCGATAAGGAAATCATTGACACCGAATTGATATTGAAAGACCTGGAAACAGTCGAGAAGCGATTGGAAAAACTCAAAAAGGCGGCAAAAAGCGCCAATAAGGAAGATATAGCCCGCGCCAAAATAGCCGAAGAAATCAGAGCCCATTTGGACGAAGGACAACCTGCGAGGTCCTTAGAACTTAATGATGCGGGAAAAGCCTTATTAGATGAATTGATGTTGTTGACCGGTAAGCCTATTTTATATGTGTGCAATGTCGATGAATCCAGTGTGGTGGATGGCAATGACTATACTCGCGCATTTGCGAAAGCTATCGAGGAAGAGGATGCAGGTGTCATGTTGATTTGTGCCAATATTGAAGAAGAAATCATTGAATTGGAGGAAGAGGAAGAAAAGCAAATGTTTCTGGAAGAAATGGGATTGACTGAACCCG
>CAZVFU010000173.1:0-3390 GCA_964626595.1 uncultured Saprospiraceae bacterium | reverse complement strand
CTCCGCATCAGCATTCTAGTATGCAAATACAAACCTGCCTATGTCCATGCCCAGCCCAAATGAATAAATCGGTTTACGATCATCTATAAATTGACCTCTACCTAATATAAAAAGAGAAAAATCACTGCCTACAAAGAATTGAAATTTTGGTGCAAGTTGAAATGATAAGGTATTAGTAGTATGGTTGTCCCATGTGAATCCAGATCCAAACCCAAATGAAAATAGCCCCACGCTTGTCTGTCTAAAATTTTTAACTTCAGTCAACTCTACGAACCCTACTCCATATTGCAAATGGGACCTAATGGTACCCCGCCGGTTTAAATTCCAGGAATTACCACATAATATGCGGATGGTTTTTAGCTCATCATAAGGATAATCTTCAAAAATACCTGGGTTAAACTCACTTGGTATTTCATCAGAAATACTACTTGTGGCATATCCTAGGCCAATCCCAACGCTAAAATTGCTAGAACTGGTATAATTCAAGTCCAGGCCTGCACCAAAAATCAGCTGTTCTAAATCAAATCCATATTCAAGTGATAGTGAGACAGAATATTCTGACTCATCTACAGCTTCTGTTTGAGCGGACAAACCTAATGTAAAAATAAAGAGAAGTGATGCTAAAATAACTCGAATAATACTCATAATTTTTATTTGAAGATTTGATAATTCAATTCCTAATAATGGTTTAAAGAAGAAGTGTACAGTGTCTTTCTTTCTTGCAAATATGGCTTTTCATACAATTGGTTTTACCTAATGTAGGAGGAGAATAGCTTCCAAAAACTTAATATCCAGAATATTCAAACAGGCTTCTTGTCATTGAGGAAATCAAAGCGAAGAATGAATTTAGCCTACTTTCATCTCACTCATTAGAAGATAAATTCATCTTCCTTTCAGTCTTTTGCGATTCGAAAGCAGCGTAGTAGACCCAAAAAGCCTCTTCCTTATATATGCCTAACGAAAAGTAAAGATTTGCGTTATTTGATATTTTCCATTTCCCTACTGCTACTCAGTTCTTCCCTCCACGGCCAACACTTTGCTATAAAAGCGGGGCTCAATGCAGCCAATGTCACGGGGGACATGGTCGATAATCAATGGGGTGGCAGTTTCCCAACAAACTACCTAACGAGTTTTCAACTGGAAGCTGCCGCGGAGTATCCCTTGAATCACCGATTTTCTATTCAATCCGGCTTGAAATACAATGGCAAAGGCCACAGCCATTATTCACAGGCCACCACTCAATTTAATGTGGGTCCATATTATGTTTCTGAGGTCGGAGCTCGCTTGTATTATTTGGATATCCCCCTAACCCTAAAATTTCACCTACCTAAAGTAGGTTGTGAGACCTATGTATTTGGTGGAGGGTACTTCGGTCTGGGATTGCATGGGGAAAGAGTTTTTACAAACACTTTTCCCAATAGAAAAACGGAAGTAATTGAACGTACGGTTAAATTTGGAGCCGGAAAAAACTATAACCGCATCGATTTTGGCGGGCTAGCAGGTGTCGGTATGCAGTTTGGAGCGCTGTTTTTCGAAATATCCTATACGCTAGGACTAACTGACCTGAGCACAGACGAAATTTTTGGAAGCTTCGATAATAAGAATCGGCAGCTTTCTCTCTCTCTAGGCTATCGATTCTTTAAAAAATTGCAAAAAAAATAGCTTAAAAATGAAGCGTTGTAAGATCCGGCTGTTTTATATTTTATTCAGTTTATTCGGGGCATCCATTTCCGCACAGACCTTTTCCATCAAGGCGGGAATAAACCGGGCGAATCTATCAAACTTTAGGGGGGATCAATACTCTAACTTACTAAAAACAAGTCCAGAACTTAGTTTTCATTTAGAGGCGGCTATTGAACTCCCTCTAAGGAAGAACTACTCCGTGGAAGGTGGTTTAAGGTATATCGGTAGAGGCCATAGCTTTGAATACCTGAACACTGGAGGATCTTTCTGGAATGACGAGTACGTAATTGCCCGCATGTATTCCCTCGACATCCCCTTGACCTTTAAAGTTACCTTCGAAAGAGGGATATGCAGGACCTATCTTTTCGCAGGGCCCTATATGGGCATCGGTCTGCACGGAAAAGAAGACCGAACATCGGTTTTTTCGAACGGAATGGAAGTAAAAAGTCAAACGCCAGTATTTGGAGAAGAGGGACTTTTCCAACGACTGGATTATGGAGCACTAGCCGGTGGAGGCGTGTATTTCGGTTCTGTATTTTTGGAGCTGAGTTACAATCTGGGCTTGGCCAATGTCTATGCCGGCAGGTTCTCGCCTGAAAGTGTGAGGAATAGATGGATTTCTTTGTCTTTGGGGTATCAACTTTAATAATTTATAACAGGCAGGATTCGTAAGCGCTTAAACTAAAAGACTACTCAGTGATGCGGTTCTTATTCACCTATCTTATATACATCACAACAATCAATCTACCCTTATATGTATTTCCTGAATCAAATAAGTTGCTCTATTTTCTTCAAGAGTTCATTTTGTCCTAAAAAGAATATTAAAAAAAATACTATCTTTAAGTGTTAATTACCATTGCGGATGCCGAAAAGCACATAGAGTAGGCACGATCAACAAAACAAACATTATGATTCAATTTAGACAATTTTTTATGGGAGCTTTAGTCCTTTTTTTAGGCACGTCACTATCGGCTCAAAGCTTTGCTGTTAAAGGGGGATTAAACCTTGCCAACACTAGCACCACAGATGATTCAGGTGTCTTTGGGGATGAATTTTTCGATACGGATAATCGAACTACATTCCATCTGGGCTTGATGGCCGACTTTCCCTTGGGAAACATACTTTCTTTTCAACCGGGTTTGATCTATCAAAATCGAGGAAACCAGTCAGAGACTACAATCAGTTTTCTTGGCCAAAGTTTTACCTCAAGTTCCACGCTTAGACTAACATACCTGGACGTTCCTTTAACCCTTAAAGCCAATTTTGAATTAGGTGAACTCAACACTTATGTCTATGGAGGTGGTTATTTAGGATTTGCTCTCACTGGGGAAGCAGAAACTGAGTCTATTGAAAACGGTGAAACGGTAACAGAGACCTCTGATATAGAATTCGGAGAGGATAATAGCTTTAGTCGCCTAGATTACGGAGCTCTTGTAGGAGCTGGAATTGAGATGAACTCTATTTTTATAGAGTTGTCCTACAGTCTTGGACTTGCAAATATTTCCACAGTTGACAGTGACGATTTTTCCATAAATAATCGCCTCATTTCATTATCTGTAGGTTATCGCTTCAACTAATTAAGTGCAGACAGTTTCCTTATACAGCCCATGCACCAATTGCATGGGCTTTTTTTATGTCCGGGGACAGCCCATTTCAGCAAATAACGAGTGTTTCCATCAGCATTATCAAAAAAACCTTGCGATAGCG
>CAZVFU010000172.1:0-3416 GCA_964626595.1 uncultured Saprospiraceae bacterium | reverse complement strand
CTACCTCCTCACCAAATGCATTTTGGTCTAAATAGATAAATTCTTGTTGGCTACATGCTTGTGGGATTGAAACAAGAAAAATGAAACTGACAATAGAAAAGAACCTGCAAAATTCGATAAACCTATTCAGATAATTAATAATTTTAGTCTTGAAATTAGAATTCATAAGCAGACGGGAAAATAATTTGTAACTATTCAGGTGAATTGAATAAAAAATCACTTTTTTCCTTAAATAGTTAAATTTCGTAGGTTGTTTTTCGAAAAACACAAGCTTACTAACAATTTGTTATAAAATAGTGCTACAGTGTTTATAAATGTTGGGTTGTGACTGCTTTAAGGTTGCTGTGAATGGCGTAAATTTACAGTATGATATCTGAGAAATATATTCAAGAATTAAATCGAAAGCTCGATGAAATTAATGTGAAAGTTGGCACATTGGAGTCAGATCTCAAAAAAATAAGAGAAGAAAACTCCGTTCTTAAGAAAGAAAATACTCGATTAAAGAAGGAGAATTTACAATTAAAGAAGAATAACAATCAATTAAGGAAGGATAACATTGAGCTCAAAGAAGAAATTCGTCGCCTGAAAAAGGGTACAGATAGTAGCAATAGTTCTAAGCCCCCGAGCAGTGATATGGGTAAGAAGAAGAGAATGAGGAAGACTAAAAATGAGCAGAGCAAAAAAATAGGGGGACAAAAAGGGCATAAAGGACAACACCTTAAGTTCAGGAAGGAAGTTGGTCATATTGTAGAGCATGAGCCCATAAATTGTAGTGGGTGTGGCTCCTATTTTTCTGCTTTAGAAGGAAGAGTGGTTAAAAAGGCTCAGGTCATTGATATTCCTCCAGTTCGGGCAGAGGTGACCGAGCATCGGCAGATTGAAAAACAATGCACCAAGTGTGGCAAGCGGAATACCGGTCGGCTGCCTGGAACACTTGATTATTCCGCTATCCAATATGGAGAAAACATGAGGCAGCTTATCACTTATCTTAGTGTCCGTCAATATCTGCCGATGGCAAGAATTAGCGAGCTTATTGAAGCGGTATGTGGAGAGCGCCTAAGTGTGGGAACCATAGCAAATACGATTGAGGGTTATGCCAATAAACTGGAGAAAGTATATTGGAAAATTCGGGATCGCATTGCTACTTCAAAAGTAGTGGGTAGCGATGAGACAGGTGCCCGGGTTAATGGAATTAAAGGGCTGATTTGGACTTGGCAAAATGAAAAATACACTTTTCAGTTCGCCTCAGATAATCGGGCTTATAAAACAATAGAGTATTGTTTTAACGAGGGCCTCCCTTATTCCATTCTTATCATCGATCGCTATGCAGCACAGTTAAAAACAAAAGTAAAAGCATACCAGTTATGCATCGACCACTTATTCAGGGATAGTAAAAAACTCATAGAACATTATGGCAGTAAATGGGCCAAGAGGTTTAAAAAGCTATTACTTGAAATTAATCAATTAGGCAGTGAAAGTAAAGTCTGGAAATCTAAAGCAGAAAAACTGGAAAAGCGGCTGGATCGGTTATTATCAGAGAAGATCCCTAAAAAACACAAGGAAGTCCAAACGTTTTATAATTCGATGAAAAAGCATAGAGATAAACTGACTACCTGCTTAGATTACGTGGAAGTTCCGACAACAAATAATGCCAGTGAAAGGGCTATTCGAAATGTCAAAATAAAACAAAAAGTATCAACGAACTTTAGAAGCTGGAAGGGAGCTAAAAATTTTACAATCATACGGTCGATCATAGATACCGCTATAAAGCAAGGTCAAGATCCTTTAAAGTTTTATTTTGTCCAGAAATGGTGCTGAATTCACCTGAATAGTTACGACAAAAGAGCAATACTAGGTATTCTAAACAAGGCAGTGGATAACGGAGGAGATGTAGGAGTTCAAGAGAAGCACGTTGAAAATATAAATGACATGTTGGGAAAGGATAGAATATTTAATTAGAATGAGCCACGAACAAAAGCTACATAGCAATGCTTCCATTCGCTTCACGCACCACGCTTCACGCTGCATGTAGCCTATTAGTTCTGCAGCAACAACAGCGGATAAAAAAACAGCCGCATCAAATCAAAAAACACCCTTAATTTAGAACCCAGGAAGCGATAAAACACAAATAATTGCTTTAGTTTATTATCTTTAGGTTATTGTAGAAAAAGAGAATGCCGAAAATACCCGACAAAGTAGGCGAAACATAAAAAGACTGAAAATGAAGTTAGTAAAATCAAGCCTATTATTATGGGCAGTATTATGCACAGTACTAAGCACACCATCGTGTACAGACGCATGTGATGATATAGTATGTGAAAATGGCGGCACCTGTGTAGATGAGGCTTGCGAATGCCCAGAAGGCTTTATCGGAGACTTCTGCGAGCAGATGGACATCTCTCAAATCCAGGCACTATTAGATGGAGGTACAAACACTCCTAAGATGTTATACGATGCTGGAGTCACCCTTGATAGCCTTTATGGTAAGATGTATGAAGGCGGATTAATATTTTATTTGGATACAGTGGATGGTACAGGAATGGTAGCGGCTACTGTAGATCAAAGTGATGGAGCAGTATGGGGATGTGTTGGAATAAATATCCCGGGATTAAATAATATTTCAAGTAGTCCAGTTGATCCAGAGACACAAGAAGGAGCAAGAATAGGAGATGGGGCAGCCAATACAAGTGCTATTTTAGCTGAATGTATGGAAGCTGGAATCGCTGCAAAATTATGTCGGGATCTTGGAGATGAGTGGTTTTTACCTTCTCGTGGTGAATTGAAATTGATGTACACGAATTTACATGAAAATGGTCATGGCGGGTTTGCGGCGGATGCTTACTGGAATTCTACGGAGCACAGTAACTTCGTTGCGTGGACCACGGTCTTCACTATCGGTGGTTGGTTCGATGACTCTAAGTTCAGCGAGTCTCATGTCCGGGCCGCTCGGGCTTTTTAACTCATTGCCAATTTAGCCGACAATCCGGAAAGGGGCGTTTTTCTCTACGTATCTATATTGTGATTTGTAAGTTTGTAACGAGATATATCAATTAGCTTTAAAGATATCTTAGTACGGCAAGTACTAAGCTCACAAATAAAGGGGGTATAGAGCCCTAGTGCACTATGCCTTTTTTTTCATCGCTCCCTAAAATATTCCGGCGCGAAAACACGTGTTTTGCTAATGCACCCACCGTGGCTGTCATCCCCATCGAAAACATGCTTTGCGTATTTGCATCGATATTTCCGGTACACTTCCCTGGAAAGTCGAAACGGTCGTTTCCTGTAGGGAGTGGAAAAGCGGAGGAACAAGAAAACAGCCCGTCCCAAAAATCTTTTATATTATTCTTTACTAAGTATAGCTTGCAAAACCTGATTAAGCCGTTTAACAACCATGATAAAGAGAGTTTCCGGAACGC
>CAZVFU010000171.1:0-3471 GCA_964626595.1 uncultured Saprospiraceae bacterium | reverse complement strand
TGAGCATACTGAAGGCGATGGGGACCCGTAGCGGTAGGTTTCGCCTGCTGGCCGGGGTGAGGGACAAAGCCTATTCCAAAGCACTGCCGAATGCAGAACCTATTCACTTCGATTTTGAGGATGTAGATAGCATCGCTAACGCCCTGGAGCAAACGGATATTTTATTTCTCTTGCGGCCTCCTCAAATCTCCGATGTGAAAAAATATTTCCATCCCATTATGGAGTTGGCCAAAGAAAAGGAGGTCCGGCATATCGTTTTCCTATCCGTTCAGGGAGCCGACGGAAGTAGTTGGATTCCCCACCATAAAATCGAAAAAAGCATCCTCCAAAGTGGGATAAATTACACTTTTTTGCGACCGGCTTACTTCATGCAGAACTTTACCACCACCCTCCAGACCGAATTAGTGGGTCAAGATCGCATCTACCTGCCCGCAGGAAAGGCAAAATTCACCTTGATCGATGTGAAGGACCTGGGCGAGGTAGCTGCCTCCATACTGACAGATGTGGAGTCACACCAAAACATCGCATACGACCTAACGAACGACGAACCACTGAGTTTTCAGGAAATGGCAGATATACTCTCCGACGTTCTCGGACGGAAAATCACATATAAAAGCCCCAACCTGCTTTCATTTTATCTTAAAAAAAGAAGGGAGAACACTCCCCATATGTTCATCCTGGTCATGATCCTCTTACATTATTTGCCACGCTTCTCCGCTACTCCTCAAACTTCGAATTGGGTCCAGGAGATCACAGGGAATAAGCCGAACACCTTTCGTGAGTTTGTATCAGAGAATAAAAACCGACTGCAATCGGATTAGTTACTTACGAAAGGCATCTGAAAGTTATAAGTTTCGTCTTCCAGTTGGGTGACTAGAAAGTCTGCCAAATCTGCTCTCGCAATTTTGGTGCTTGCGTTTACGCCTACCCAGCCTACCCGGTAGGTGCCTTGTGGAGCATCATTGGTGAGTCGAGGTGCACGAACGATCATCCATTTCGTCTTACTGTTCTCAAGTACCTTATGGTGCTCTATGGCATCGTTTAACACCTTTGGAACCGCGATTTTCATAATGAGCCGAATCGCTTTATCGATTAATTTGGGCTTGTCTTTTTCTGGAAAAGGAAGTCCACCTCCGGATAAAGAAATGACTCGATCAATACCCCATTTCGTCATTCCATGGACAATATGTTCCGTACCTCGAGTTTGAAGGTTCTCTGGAGATCCTTTTACCTGTCCAAAAAGACTAACCACTATATCTGCTCCCCTAAGTGTTTGCTCAACATCCTCTGCATTGAGTACATCTCCTTTAATGACATTCAAGCGGGATGGGGTTTGGCTTATCTTTTCGGGCGACCTGACCAGGGCATTTACAGAATACCCCTTGCTCAAAACCCTCTCTAAAAATAGCTTCCCGGTTCTACCTGTCCCTCCAAATAATGCAATAGTTTTCATGATTTTTTTATTTTATGACTGTAATAATAAATACCTTCATTCTAATTCACTACTAGTTTAGTACTAACCTTTTTGTCAGTATGGAAAAAGACAGGATTCATGTTACGGCCCGATGTCCGGTGAGGACTACTTTGGAGTTGATCGGAGGCAAGTGGAAGTTGGTCATCTTACAACAATTATATCAAAACGATGAGCTCAGACTCAGTGAATTGAAAAGACTCATCCCGGATATAAGCGAAAAAATGCTCATTCAGGAGCTAAAAATTCTGGTGCAAAGCGGTTTAGCTCACAGAAAGAACTACGGCGAAGTACCACCAAGAGTTGGCTATTTCATCTCTGAAAAAGGGAAGCATGTGGATCCCCTGTTGAGGGAAATTGTTCAGTTTGCCCGGCGGTATGAGGAGTAACCAAGGTACAAAGTTTTTTTAGTCAACAGCCTTGGAAAGGAAGAAGGATTGTCCACTGAGAAACAGCCATTTTCCATGAAGATTGCCCCTTTCACAGACATAGCTATCGGAAATTGAGGAGAGTGTTCTTTACCCGCGCTGTTCTTCCTCGTGCGAGACTAAGAAGGATGTTATCTTTCCATATAGTTCTTATCTTTATACTAAACATAGGCACAGTTAAAGACGGGTATTGCTGAAAATTAATGACCATAAATATGAAAACAAAATATAAATGGCTGAATCATGTCTTTAATTTCCTGGCTGTAATTCTAGGCGTATATCTTGCATTTTTTATAAATGAGAAGGCACAAGCAAAGCAGGAGAGAGAAGAAAGTATTGTCTTAATGAACTCTTTGCTTACCGATTTTTCTGAGGATATTCAAAGGTTTGAAACCTATCAGATTCCTAAAAACAAAGAGCATCAGCAAAAGGTGGAACGCTTATTTACTTCACTTTTAGAAGGCGTGCCGGAAGACCTGGATGAGCAGTTGTCCGGTATTTTTGAAGTCGAAAACTACAGCCCTGCCACCTCCACTTACAGTTCAATGAAAGCCACGGGTAAGGTTAGCTTAATCCGAGAATTATCACTTCAGAAAATGTTGTCAGACTACTATGATGGCCTGGTTCTGGAAAGCGCAAGGAAAGGGGAGTTTCAAGTGGACTTCTTTACGAAAGAAATATTGAATTGGCTGACTGACAAAGTAGATTTCGTACAGGTAAAAGAGCTTAGTAGGGAGGATATTATAGTTCTGCGAAATAAACTCTTTATTTACGAGTCCATAATAGACCAAAAGGTAACATCGTATGAAATGGTGGTAGCCCAATCCAAGGAGTTGAAGAAGAAGGTCGAAAGCTTGCTAAAAAATGTGGAGGATTAGGATTAGCTGAGAGTGGATAGTCTTTCCGATGGACTAGCGATGCGCAGCCACCCGGGCTTAGCCCGGGGTCCGAAACACCCACCAGCTGGTGGGTGAGGAAGCACCGAGCGAAGCTCAGGAATCCCGAGGATCACCGCAAGCGATCTTGAGGATGAAGGAGAAATTCTGAGCGAGTAGCGAAATCCGCCAATAAATTGGGGCCAAGCTGTAGCGCCGACGCCCGCAGGACGTGCAGGCCCTTAAATAGAGTATTTCTATAATAATGGCTGCCCCCGAAAAGGGCCTATAATATCTTTGGAACCGCGATTTTCATAATGAGCCGAATCGCTTTATCGATTAATTTGGGCTTGTCTTTTTCTGGAAAAGGAAGTCCACCTCCGGATAAAGAAATGACTCGATCAATACCCCATTTCGTCATTCCATGGACAAAATGGCTCATGCCTCGGGATGAAAAACTTTCGGGAGATCCTTTAATCTTTCCGAAAAAGTTCTTCACGACAATAGGACACAAGCTATTACTCTTTTTAAGGGATTTTATGAATGGTGAGCTTGAATTAAAATTGGTTGGAAATTTCTTAATATGTTTCTATATGATTTATAGACTATAGTAGCGATTAGCCGTTATTAACGGTTATATACGTTTATAACCGTTAATTTTAATCCCAAAACACCTCCCTAGCCTTCTATATGTGCC
>CAZVFU010000170.1:0-3556 GCA_964626595.1 uncultured Saprospiraceae bacterium | reverse complement strand
CGGCGGCTGTCCGAGCTCCCGGTTTGCCGGGAGCGAAGGACGGAACCCCCGGACGTAGCGACGCCGATCCTACGCAATCCTGCGGAGGATCGGCGGACCGCCCAAATGAAAGGGCTAAATAAAAGGATAGTTCATATCAATACATTCTTAAAAAGCTAGTTTTATGGACGTATAAAGGATTGAAAAGCAGCGTTTAGGGTTTTTGTTGTTTCTTACAAGTAAATCTATCTTCTTTTATGCAGAAACTGGGAGTTCTATTGCTGTTGTATTTTTGGAGCGGAATGGTTTTTGGGATTAGCGCTCAGAGCAATGAACTGCCATGTGAAGCAAGTCTGAATCCGGAAGATGGATGGGGACCGATGACCGAAAGTCGCGTATTGTCGGGAGATTTTTCTAATGATGCGGCCTGGATAACCGATCTGGCAGGGGGGATTCAGGATTTTGGAATTCTCGGTGCTGATAGCTCGGTGTTCTACAAATTGGAGGTGGATCCAGGAACGCGATCTCTATTTTTAGAATGGAGAACGGGAACGGCCACCTCTGTGAGTGCAGCCCTGTTCACACTGACGAGTCCGGAGTGCAGTGGAACGGACTACGGTGAATCGGTGCTTGAAAGTGGGCTAGGCACACCCCTGCAAGTGGAAGAATTAGAACAATCTGATGGAGTTCGATGGGACTTATGTGCATTGAGTCCGGCCGAGATGGAGGATTTGTACCTTTGGATGGCTGTCCCGACAAGCGGTTTGGGGACCTTTACAGTGGGCGTGACGCAGCAGGTGGCACCCGTCAATGACGATTGTGGAGCCCCGAGGCCTTTGGGAGAATTGCCTGCTGACGAAATGGATATTTTTTGCCTGGAAGGTGATAATACTTTTGCGTGTCCGGAGGATTATGATGCTGCGGCCATCGATAATCCCAATGGTTTGGATGCCGCCTGCTACCGAGATCCGCTCATTGGGGATCGTTCCGGCGTGTGGTTTGAGTTCTCAACGCCTGCCGATGCTGGTCGCTTCGATCTGGAGCTGAATCATTCCAATGGGGAGAATGTAAACTTTACGTTATTTGAGCCGGATCCCGACTGCTCAAGCATGACGGTGTTATATTGTGAGCAGGATATAGACGCTGATGGACAGATTGAATTGAATAATTTTGATTTGGAGCCCGACAGAACGTATTGGATACTTATTCATACAGACCAAGGCGAGGAGCAGGAAGGTGTTTTCGATTTTTGCATCAATGTAAAGCCTCCCATTTCTTGCGAAAATTTAGGCCCGCCCTTTTTTGACCAGGTGCTGCCCAATTGCGAATTTAATCAGTTTGAAGCCACTTGTTTGGATATGCCCGGAGCTCATCCTGACGGCCCGTTCCGTTGGCCGGGCTGTTTTAATCAGGAAATGGAGAACCCCACCTGGTTGAACTTCGTAGCTGATGATGATGTATTTGAAGTAATTTTGAATATTCAGGACTGTGCGAATGACGATGGTGTTCAGCTGGCTTTATACGAACTCTCCTGTGATATTCCTTTTAATCCGTTAAATCGGGATGGAAATTTGCCGGACCCTGGTGATCTCGTTTCAAATTGTTTACCCTTTGTGGTAGCTCCTCAGATTGGATTCGTAAATTTTAGCGCTCCTGTGGAGCCCGGGAAAGTATATGGCTTTTTGGTGGATGGTTTTGAAGGTGACCAATGCGATGTATTTATCGAAGAGGTAGTTTCGGGTGGAGGACAGCATTCGCTCGATGGGGCAACTCCTGAACAGCCGGTATTGGTCGACGGCGGATTTGAATTTGGTGAAGACACGATTTGTGCCGGCGCAACCGGAGTGACTTTTGAATTACCTGCACCTGTGGATGAGGCTTGTATTTATATCTGGACACAGGATGGAATGGGTGTGCCAAGTTTTGAAGAAACCCTAAGCGAACAATTTGACTTTCCTGACCCTGGAACCTATGAGATTTGTGTTTCGGCAGCCACCTTTTGTGATCAAACGGAACGCAGCTGCATTGAGGTAGTGGTCGAGGAACTGGATCCTTTTTTTACAAGGGATACGATTTGTGAAGGGGATGACTATGTTTGGGTAGGTCCTTACGGGAATGAGTTGACACCCGATCCGCCGATTAATACTGATATTCCAGGCAATAGCTTTCATACAGCTACGGCGTTAAACTCCTTCGATTGTTATGTGCCTTCCGAACTCAGACTGTTCGTTCGCAATGAAAATGAAGGTGATCCCACAGTGCGCGACACTTTTGCTTGTTATGATGACGCGAGCACAGGGAACTTTAATTTCATTTGTGAACCTTTGACGGCCCCAGGGACTTATGAACAGAGTTGTATTTCGCCGACCACGGGATGCGATTCTTTTTTCATTGTCAACCTCTTTGTTTTCGGAGGTCCCTTTACGATTGATCCGGTTTGTTTGGGCAATGGCGAAATGGGTTTCTTTTTCGAGGATCCAGAGCTTGGTGGATATACGCCCTGGTTTGAGCAATTGGGACGCTTGAATAGTGATGATTCGTTTCAGGTGAATCAGTATTGGACCATTACCGGAACAAATGACACGCTGGGTCGTGATCTCAATCTCATTTTGAGTCAGGACACCATAGAAGAACTCGCAACAAATGGCCGCCTTCGCCTTCAGTTTGAGATTGACATAATATTCCGGGGCGAGTCATTTTGCAGCTCCGTCGAGACGTATTCCTTTATTTTGGAGGAGCACTTCCCTCAAATATTAAGCTTTGGCGGTGATACGCTCTACTGTCGAGGCCGCGAGGAGTTAGAAATTACCGTTGATGTGCAACATCCCACAAGGCCCACCCCAGTGGGACAACCGGATTCGATTTCATCTTACCAGTGGTATATACCGGATTCGATTACCTTGCTTCCGCCCTCTACGCTCAATTCAGACACTCTTTTAGTTTCGCCTCCCGATACTCTAAAGGATGGCACGCTCTGTCTCACCGTAGTGACAGAACGTTGTGCATTTCGAGACTCTTTATGCATCGAATTGGAAGAAATCGTACCTGTAGTTCCCGATTTGGGTCCGGACATACAATTGTGTGGTACTGACTATGAGCTGGATCCTGTCCTTGCTACGCTGGGATCCTGGCGGGTTATTGAAGAACCAATTAGTGGAGACACCTTATTTTTTTCAGACCGGGAGGACCCTAACGCTGTCATATCTACCACTGTTTCGGGCACTTATGTGCTGGAGTGGCAGGAAGGGCTCGAAAACTGTGCGAAGCTCGATACTTTAGAAGTGACCTTTCTTCCGCCACCTTCAGCCTCAAATATTCGTGACACTTGTATTGGCTTAAACTACTCCGTGGTGATCGATATTATTGGGGGAGTCGGGGGATACTCGATTCATCCCAACTCCGATATTGGTGGACAGATTGATGGCAATCAGTTCTTTTCCGATACGATCTTAATAGACCCCGACCAGAATCTGGGCGACAGTTTGTTTTTAGTCCTGGCTGATTCGTCTGGCTGTGTTTCGGATTCTATTCGGATTCTTTTGCGTTGCGGCTGTGAGGCTACTGCAGGAGAAATGGG
>CAZVFU010000169.1:0-3563 GCA_964626595.1 uncultured Saprospiraceae bacterium | reverse complement strand
CGGCAGAGCTGGGTCGCCTCGGTGATACGCATGTATTTAGAAATATTGATCGTTATCCCAAAGCGAATATTGATGAAGATATGCTTCTTATCCGCTTTGATGCTCCCTTGTATTTCGCCAATGTGGAAGCGTTCCAGGAAGCTATCCACAGTCGACTAGAGCAGCGTAGCCAGCATCCCGATGTGCTCATTCTTGAGGCTTCATCCATTAATATGGTTGACTCCACCGGGGTTATGGCACTTCAAGAGCTCATGCAATTTTTAACAGAGCAGGATATCAAATTTTACATTGTAGGTGCTATAGGTCCTTTGCGTGACAAACTGAATCGCGCCGGGCTTTTGTCCGAAGATACGGAGTGGAGTCACTTTTTTAGTCTCGAGGACGCCATGACCTATTATGAAAAGTCAGAATGCATAGGTGAAAAAAAGCCATTCTCTCCCCGCCAATTTTATGATATTAATTAATAGGGCGTATCCCCGTCCTCGAGAGCGCCTCGCGCTCCTCGGGACGGGGTCGCTACGCTACGCAGCTCTCTATTCGCTCGGCCTTTGGCCGGGGCTTTGCCACCGGCCGGCAGTCTCCTTCGCTCACCCACAAGTGGGCTCGCTCAGGCCTGCTGCGCATCGCTTACGCTTTCTTTCCTATTATTAAGAATGCAAAACCGGATTTTATGGAGTCATAAGATTAACTCTTGAAATGATTGGTGTTGGGTTTTAAAGTGAAGCCTGAAAGCAAGAAACAATAGAATGGAATCCGAACACAAAAAAAAGGCCGTCCAACGGACGACCTTTTATGAAAAGCTTCGTGCTATGAAACACTAGATCACTTCAACTCATATCGGTCCAGCATCATCACTTTGTCCCAGGCTTTCACAAAGTCATGGACAAATTTCTCTTCCGATCCGGCTTGACCATAAGCCTCTGCTACTGCACGCAATTCAGAATTCGATCCAAAGATCAAATCTGCACGGGTTCCATGCCATTTCACTTCGCCCGATTTGCGATCGCGGCCTTCGAATACCGTTTGATCATCATCAAGCGCTTTCCAAGTCGTGCCAAGATCAAGCAAGTTCTTGAAAAAGTCATTGCTCAAAGTGCCGGGCTGCTCGGTAAACACACCGTGATTTGAACCGTCATAATTCGCATTCAAGGCACGCATACCTCCAAGTAAAACCGTCATTTCAGGAGCGGTCAAGGTCATTAGCTGTGCTTTGTCGACCAACATTTCCTCAGCGGTGACCGGATTTCCTTCCTTGAAGTAGTTTCTAAATCCATCCGCTAAGGGCTCTAAAGCTTCAAAAGACTCTACATCGGTTTGCTCGGCAGAGGCATCCGCACGGCCCGCTGTAAACGGAACGGAAATATCATGCCCCGCTTTTTTAGCCGCCGCCTCTACGGCTGCACATCCACCCAATACGATCAAATCGGCCATGGATACCTTTTTGTCGCCGGACTGCGCCTCATTAAATTGCGTTTGCACCTCTTCCAGTTTGGATAATACCTTTTTTAATTCATCCGGTCGGTTCGCTGCCCAGGTATTCTGCGGTGCCAATCGAATACGGCCACCATTCGCTCCGCCTCGCTTATCTGAATGACGATAGGTAGATGCCGAAGCCCAAGCCGTGCGAACTAACTCAGGCACACTGAGGCCCGTGTCCATAATTTGCTGCTTTAGTGTACCCACATCGTTATCATCAACTAAGTCGTGGTCCACCGCTGGAACCGGATCCTGCCACATAAACTCTTTTTTCGGCACTTCCGGGCCTAAGTAGCGGGAGATCGGCCCCATATCGCGGTGCGTCAGTTTGAACCAAGCCTTGGCAAACGCATCTTTTAGTTGCTCGGGATTTTCGTAAAAACGACGCGAAATTTTCTCGTATGCGGGATCCTCCTTCAGAGACAAATCCGTCGTCAACATCATCGGTTGATGGGATTTATTCGGGTCGTGAGCGTCAGGGACGGTGCCTGCCGCGGTATCGCCTTTCGGCTTCCACTGATAAGCTCCGGCTGGCGATTTCGTTAACTCCCACTCGTATTCAAAAAGGTTTTTCAGGTAATTATTACTCCATTTTGTAGGGGTTTGCGACCAGGCACCTTCCAGTCCACTGGTAATGGTATCACCCCCCTTACCCGTTCCATATTCATTTTTCCAACCCAGACTCTGCTCTTCTATAGAAGCGGCTGCCGGTTCGGGTCCCACATGCTCTTCAGGCGCGGCGCCATGCACTTTTCCAAAGGTATGTCCCCCTGCAATCAAGGCTACAGTTTCCTCGTCATTCATCGCCATGCGGCCAAAGGTTTCCCGAATATCGTGTGCCGCTTTTTTAGGGTCGGGTTCCCCATTCGGCCCTTCGGGATTTACGTAAATCAGCCCCATTTGCACAGCAGCCAGTGGGTTTTCCAGGTCACGATCTCCGGAGTAGCGCTTATCGCCTAGCCACTCCGCTTCCGGTCCCCAATACACATCCTCTTCCGGTTCCCAAAGGTCTTCACGCCCTCCGCCGAAGCCGGCCGTTTCAAATCCCATAGATTCTAAAGCGCAATTACCGGCCAAAATCATCAAATCAGCCCAGGAAATCTTGCTGCCGTATTTCTGTTTTACAGGCCATAATAAAAGGCGTGCTTTATCTAAATTCGCGTTATCAGGCCAGCTGTTGAGTGGGGCAAACCGCTGCGTTCCGCCACCGGCACCACCTCGTCCGTCCTGAATTCGATACGTTCCCGCACTGTGCCAGGCCATTCGAATAAAGAATGGACCATAGTGCCCATAATCGGCCGGCCACCAATCCTGAGAGTCTTCCATGAGCTCGAAAATGTCTTTTTTTACCGCCCCGAGATCGAGCTTTTTGAACTCTTCCGCATATTCGTAATTCTCGCCCATGGGATTCGATAGATTCGAATGCTGCCGTAGGATATGCAGTTTGAGCTGATTCGGCCACCAATCCTGATTTCGCGTTCCACCGCCGGCGCTTTCTTTGTAAGCACCCCCGGTAAAGGGACATTTGCCGCTTCCCGTATTTATGTTATAGCTGACCTTGCTATTGCCATTCTTATTATTGTTTTCGTCCATAGGAGTTATTTTTAGGTTGGGTGAATATTGAATCACTAAAATACTAAAAACTTAGTGATATTCCCATGACCAGGCCCATCTTGATTTCACATTTTTTTAGGGCGTGCCCCTCGAGACCCGCCAAAGGCGGAGCCTCGGGGTCGGGCTATTCAGGGGTTCCGTCCGCGAGATCGCCATGAGGCGATTCTCCGGACCGCTTCGCGCCCTTACTATCCCTCACGCAGCCTCACTCAAGGCAGTGTGTGGTGGCTGGGAGGGGCGCAGCTCCAGCTGCGCCTAAAAGCATAAAAGCCCTGAAAGGGCGACATAAAATAGCCCGGGCTGATCTCTGCAATGAAATCCAATACCAAATTTTTTTTACCGCTCACGCTTTCCGCGTGATTTTGCATCAAATATGATGCTTCATCTGAAAGTGCGGCATACCAAGACAGCAGCCTTCAGACTACGCATTTCCTACTGCGCCCTTTCAGGGCTTAAGGCTTAATTTCCCTCAA
>CAZVFU010000168.1:0-3649 GCA_964626595.1 uncultured Saprospiraceae bacterium | reverse complement strand
CCCTGAGCGCAGGCCAATGTAGAGGCAGGGAACTGCCTCCGACAGTCAAGTAGAACTAAAGCAACACACGGTCCAGGTTGCCACAGTAGGGTAAAAAGAGAATAAAAGACAGGACTGAATGCTCCCAAAGGCAATAAATAGCATCACTTTATCAGAGCAGCAAACGGGCTTACTTTTGCAAACGTTCCAAAATCTCTCCAGTCACATCTTTACTCTCTTCAGCAAAAAGCATGGAGCCACCGGAAACATCAAATACGAAGGTATAATTGCGCTCTTCGGCAAGGTTTTTTATAGCCATTTCTACTTTCTCTAATATCGGGCCCAGCATGCGCTGTCGTTCCTGCTGAAGTCGGCCTTGCATTCGCTGTTCGAAAGTGCGGAGTTGATCCTGTTCTTGCTGAAACTTTAATTCCCGCTTTTCCTGATCGACACGGGAAAGGTTTCCTTCAGCGATCTCGCGTTGAAACACCCCAAAATCTTCTTCCAATTTAGCCACACGATCTTCAAAAGACATGACTAGCGAATCGCGGAGATCTTCCATTCGACTCTCGGCTTCTGCCGTCTCGGGAAGCAGTTCTAAAAGATTGCCGAGGTTCACATGCGCTAGTTTTTGTTCTTGAGCTACAAGTGATGTACTCAAAAGGAAAAAACTTGAAAAAAGGATCAGATTTATAATTCTCATGGTCCGGGGTATTTTAGGGCAGAAAAAGTGTACGCGGTTTCTCTGCAAATATTTTAGACAAATATAAAGGAATCGTTGAAAGAGAAAAAAGGCCAACTATGATGAGCTCACTTCCATTCAGAGCGCATAATCATTCTGCACGTTTAGATTCTTTTTCTTTTTTAGCTTTTGCCGAGGATCTTCTTTCCTCTTCCAGTTCTTTTTTTTCATCCTCAGTCATTCCCTTGCGGATTTCATCTTCAACGGTGGCTCGAGCAGAGTTGAACTCTCGAATGCCTTTGCCCAAACCTCTCATCAACTCTGGAATCTTACGACCACCAAATAATAATAGGACGACAAATAGGATGACGAAAATCTCCCAACCGCTCGGCAAAAAAGCCCATACAAATGGATTCATAATGATTTATTTTTCTCAGCGTAAAGGTAAGTCAATAAGATTCAGACTCTTTACTTCCAAGACCTTTATTTTTTCAATAACGGTATGAAATACGTCAAAATTCCCCTAATGCTCTATTTTTTCAGTCCGATTTCGCGAAGGCGCTCATCCAAATATTCTCCTGCCGTAATGGGCTTGTACTGCAAGGGCCGCTCTTCAGTTACGCACTCCTCCAGGCAGGTCAAATCCATTTCGCTTATTGGGTGAAGGAAAAAAGGAATACTCAGTCTGGGCTCGTTCCATTTTTCCTGAGGTGGATTCACGACGCGGTGGGTCGTCGATTTCAAATAGCCGTTCGTCAAACGTTGAAGCATATCCCCCACATTTACTACAATCTCTTCTCCCTCAGTAATCACAGGCACCCAATTCCCATTTTTATCAAGCACTTGCAAGCCCTCTGCGGAAGCACCTACCAGTAAGGTGATTAAATTGATATCTTCATGTTGTTCGGCTCGAATTGCTGACTTCGGCTCTTCCGTTATGGGTGGATAATGGATGGCGCGAAGAATGCTGTTCCCCTGGTCAATCGGCCCGTCAAAGTAATCTTCTTCTTGTTTTAAATAAATGGCGATTGATTTCAGTAAATCAGAGCCTGCCAGCTCAAATTCGTGGTACAGGCGGACGGCTGTCGGCAAAAAATCTGGGCGTTCGCGAACCGGAACATTATCCGGATAATCTTCATGTGTTTTTAGGGCTCCCGATACTTCCTGCCCAATCTGAAAAAACTCTTTGAGGTCAGCTACATCGCTCTGTTTGGCATGCTCCTTGCCAAAAGAAGTGTAGCCGCGCTGTCCGGCTAATCCTTTGACTTCGTATTTTTCTTTAACCGACTTGGGAAGAGCAAAAAAAGCTTCAGCTTCGGCGTAAAAAGTTTGGATTAAGTCCTGTGGAATTCCATGATTATACACTCCAACAAAGCCCACCTCGTGAAAGGCACGACCAAGTTCCTCAATAAACTCCACTCGATCTTTTTTATTTCCGGATCGAAATTTACCTAAATCCACAAAGGGTATATTCCTGTCTTCCATGTCTTTACCTTTTTAGTTCAATGATCAATAATACAACATTTTATCTGAAAGGCGATAGGCGAGGCCTTCGAATTAGACATTTCAAACAGCCGAAATGGCTTCTCCACGCCCCCGATCCTCTGAGGGTAAGTGGGTATCTATTGCTCTAAACCATAGTGGAGGAATCAAGCTCAACAACATGGCCGCGGGATAGCCCATCGGCAATTGCGGACTCTCCTCATAATGCCTTAAAATCTGATAGGGGCGCTGAGCTTTAAAGTGATGATCGGCATGTCGCGTCAATTCAAAAAGCATAATTCGTCCCATAGGATGATTGCTATTCCAGGAATGGCGAATGTCCACAGGCTCATAGCGGCCGGAAGCCAACTTGTGCCGAAGTAGTCCGTAGTGTTCGATATAATTTACAGTTTCCAGGAGCAAGAAGCCTATCACTCCTGCTATGACAGCCATCAGTAATACAAAGGGACTCCAAATAACAGCAATCAGAATATAATATATCAGGTGCATTCCTGTGAAACGGATCATGCGATTGTGCCAGGACAAAACGGACAACCCCCGCCTTTTGAGCACCATAGCTTCTATTTCCCAGGCTTTTGTATAAACGCCAGATACAGACCGAAGCCAAAAAGCATATAGACTTTCAGAGCGACGAGCCGTGGAAGGATCTTCCGGGGTAGCGACGTGTTTGTGATGACCTAAATTGTGCTCTATTTGAAAATGCAGATAATGAGCAGGTAGCAACAGCAACTGGGATGCGATTTTATCTAAAGTGCTCGGCCGGTGTCCTAATTCGTGACCAATATTTATCCCCATTGCCCCCAAAAGGATCCCCACATTGAATACCAGTCCCAGATGTTCAGCCCAGCTGAGTCCCCCCGCCGTCAAAATTTCAAAATAGTACACTAAAATTCCGTAGACAATAGGAATATGGAGGTATAATAAGGCATCGAAAAAAAAAGAGCGGGCTCGCTTCGATTCATCTCCGGGCGGATCTTCTGAAGAATCCGGAAGGATGAGTTCTAAAATCGGAATAATCACAAAAGCTAAATAGAACATGCCCGGGGAAGCGTAGGACTGGAAGTATAGGCCTGCCCAACAAAAAATAGGCCCCAGATAGGCGATGAGATATTTAGAATCTGAAAAGTGCATCTTCCTTTTATATGTAATGTATGGATTTAACGCAACTCGTCAAAGATAGGTTCCCCAGCGAGCTTTGGACTTTTTTTGGCAAGGCTGTCATAGATCCATTTTGTTTAATCCTGCCTTTTGGTCCCATAAAAGGAATTTAGAATGAGGGATGCCTGGCTTGCAGGTCTATTCATATTTACAGGAATTTTTGTAAAAGCTACTCAGTTTAGAGGGTGGACTCAAGTGTTAAAATATTATAATTCAATACTTTATGTTTGGCTTCGTCCCATTTTTTGCACTGGTTATTCCAGAATATAGGTTAGGGTATGTCCCGGGATTTTATTATCATTGGATGGATAAATTTCTATGGGTATC
>CAZVFU010000167.1:0-3656 GCA_964626595.1 uncultured Saprospiraceae bacterium | reverse complement strand
CGTTCGACTTCATTGGATAGTATCATCCAACTGGCTAATGACTTAAAACTTTCAGAAGAGGAGGTTGTAGACCAAATTCATATTTCAGAATCTGACCTCAGCACAATGGAGCGAGAAATACTCATCCGACTGATCCGAATCTACCGGACCAATATCCATGATATTTATCAGCTTATCATAAGGAATGTTCCATTCATGATGTTTATTCTCGTGCCGCTTTTCGCCCTTCTTCTTAAACTCGCGTACGTCCGAAGAAAAAAATGGCGTTTCTTACACCATGTAATACACAGTCTCCATTTGCATGCCTTTTTTTATTTGCTGGGCATGGTGATTGTCGTCGTGTACTGGATTCCGTTTTTTCCCGGCTTTGTCAGAAACATCATGCTGATTCTAGCCATCATAGGCTTCAATGTATATTGGTGGCGATCGCTTCGGTACGTTTACCAACGGTCTTTTTGGAAAACAAGTCTCACTTATTTATTGCTCATTATTATTTATTTTATGCTTTCCTTACTGGCGCTTCTCTCGGAAATTTTAATTTCTCTGTATCTATTGTAGCATCCGCTTTCCCCGGAAAATGCTAGCATTTTCCAGGTTAAACAAGTTCACCACCCAAGGAGCAATCCTTGGTAATCCATAATCAATTAACGGGTAAGGGATGCGGAAGGCCGAAGGGTCCCGCGCATCGCCGTAGGCGATCGCGAGGACGGAGCCCAGCGAACCCTGGAGCCAGCCCGGCCCGCAGGCCGAGCCGATAGGCGCGGACCAGGGATACCCCCAAATAAAAATCTCATTCTTTGCCTTATTTTGAATTGGGTGAGGGTACTTTTTAAAAGTCCTGAAACTGCAAGTAGCGCTCTTGTAAGTCACGGCGGTCATTGGGCTCTTCCAGGTGGTTCTCGCCAGCGCGATGCACCATACGAGCATGCCGCAAAATGGCTTTGCGCGGGGCACCCTCCGGAGCGATGCGATAGAGGGTAACCAGACGGTCCATCAGGCGTATAATAACGGCGGGTGAACTGGCTCCAAATTGTCGAATCTGGTGGAAGGCGGCGTCCAACATGCCTTCGAAATCCAGGGTGCGCGCCAGTACCCGGAACTGACCCTCGGCATCCTGGCGATAGGGAATAGGAAACTTAGCCCGCGCTAAATAGGCGAGTACGGAGGTCAGTTTATCGATACATGTTATGGCAGTGTACGGATCATTTACGCCGGGCGATAAGGCCCGCGCAGCCACTTCGACGACCTGGTGAACGGCAAATTCAGCATCCTGAAGCGGCGTTCGTTTATCGCCGTAGTACAAAAACTGTTCTAACTGTATGGCCGTCTCAGGCTCCATGGACTGTTTGGCATAAAGGCGTGCGATAGGCAGATCGCGAATGGCATAGTCTCCGGGGCGCAGACGCAGCTCCACCCACACGTCGTGCTCAACACACCAGGGAATGAGGCGGTCGACATCAACAGATTGCACATAGCCCGACCGACTGCAGGGAATATCTTGTTTCTCAGGATACTCGGTATGGTAAAAGGATAAGTCTACACTCTCGGATTCGGGGCTTTGACCCATGGATTCCGGATATAATTTACGCACGGTTTGATCGAGATTTTCTGTCACGTCCGATACCACTTGATCGGCCTGAATACTCACGGAAATGTGATGGATAAAGATGATGAGCAAAAAAATATTGGCTACGGCAACCGTCATACCGACTAAAATCGAGAGGCGGGGGACGAATTCATTATCGGGATCGGACTGAATGGTGCCCAGCACTAATAATCCGTATACAAAAGTGGCCACATAAGCACCGAGCACTACCTGATTGAGGCGGTCGTGCATGAAGTGGCGGAGCAGACGAGGTCCTAAACTATTGGTAGCCAAGGTAAGCACGACCAAGGTGATGGAAAACACCGTACCCGCCACGCCCAGCATGCCGCCCGCTATGGTGGATAATATGGACCGGGCCGACTCGGGTCCGCCCGAAAAGAGGAATCCGGCGACTTCAGACAGCTCTTCTTCAAACCGCGTGTCGATCCACACATTGATGGTGGCCAGCAATATCATCGAGAGAATAATCATTAGCGGTAAAAACCAAAAACTGGTTCCGAGATATTCCTTGAGGTGCTGGTATTGCGATTTTAAGGTCATAAGTTCAATGTGGGGCAAGTCTGAGTCGCCGGGGTGAGCAGGTAAGATAAGAAAGCTTCGGCTGATTCCGCAATTCCTTTTTGATAAAAAGGGATAGTACTTACCCTCATCTTCCGATCTCCACTCCCGTGCAATCTTCGCATACCATCAGATAAGGGCTTCTCAAAAGAAAAAGTGCATTTTCTCAGGCCCCTTTAGGCAAAGCGGGCTTTTCCTTCTATTTTTGAGCCTATGATACGATGGATAGCTACAGCAGGGTTTTTATGGCTCACCGCGGCCGCTTCAGCGCAGCTTGCGGAGACCTTTGTGGGCGACTGGACGACTTCTTTTGGTACGCAAGTGAATCGGGTAGCAGCAGACCCTAATGATCCGCAGCAGTTTTATGCCATGTTTGATGCCCGAAAATTGCAGGGACAACTAGAGTATTACAGTGTGCTCGTCAAATACAACTGCCGGGGGCAATTCGCCTGGACGCGGGCGCTGGAAGGCGGAGACAGCACTCGACAAATTATAGATATGGAAGTGGATCGAGGGAATGGAACCGTTGGGGTATGGCACGCGGACGAGGATCGGTTTATTTTGCAATGGGTACGGCCTGGGGGAACTCCCATAGGAAGTTATGAAGTCGTGCGCGATCCGAATTGGGAGCCGTTGGATCTGGCGGCTGACCCTACGGGTGCTAACTGGTACCTATTGTTTCGGGACAATTCAGGAATTGTTGGGCATTTTGGAATATTGGTTATCGATGAAAGCACCGGCACAGAGCGGACCTGGCAATCCGATCGCGTGGCTTTTGGAAAGGCTCAACTGGAGGTACTTCCGGGAGGAGAGCTGATGCTTGGTGCCAACGGACGCATGTATCGAATCGATGTCAATACCGGCGAAGTAGAGGGTTGGTCGTGGATGGGAGACAATCCCCAAAATATCGACATGGCTGTCTGGAATAATTTCGTATATACAACCGAGTGGAGAGATGAGGGCTTGCGATTGACGCAGTGGACGAGGAGCGGCCCGCAGCAGCAGTGGCGGGCGGGCGAAGGCCTATTCCCTGGAACAGCGACCAACATACAGATTGCCATGAACCAAAACACATGGGCACTCAAAGCAGATGTATCCACGGGTGGCAGTGCAGCGCCTATCGGCGTACTTAGCGGCCAGAGAGATGTAGACTTTTCCGCCTATTGGAGTCCGGATGTTTTTGCTACGGAAGGTCATCTGGCGCTAGATGCCGACGACCGGGCCTTGTATAGCGGAAGCAGTCCAAATGCGCAAGATGATCATGTATTTCGCCTCGACGCCAATAACCCTTGCGTAGACGCTTCGACGCCCGGGGCGAGTTTGTCAAGCGGGGATCTGTCGACCTACTCTCCCATTCCGGTATTTGACATGCAGCCTCTATTCCCAGCCGGGAGGTTTGTTGATTTTAGCTTGTATACCGATATCCCACCCGAAGATCGACGCTGCCAGTCCTTTATCTCGCGCGATGACTTAGCGGACGTTTTTCAGGACA
>CAZVFU010000166.1:0-3666 GCA_964626595.1 uncultured Saprospiraceae bacterium | reverse complement strand
CAACGGAATAAGTTACCGAAACCGACTGCGGGCACCGCTTCGTCGGTCAAAGAAGGTTGAGATTGAGATAGAATTTATCCTTAAAATTTTTGTGGTTCAGTTTACAAGCCTTAGTACTGCTTTAGCTTTGGCTGCAGTTGCAGCGCACAGAGTTGGGTGTGAACTAATATGGCGTAAAACAATCCCAACTCGTATCAGCTTAGGTTTCTACTCTTTAAATTATTTAATACCTAAGGCCGCCTCGGCGATCCAGATTTCATTTGTTTGGTAAAAGCAGGATGTTTTAGCAAAAAACACCTTAACAATCACTGCCGACCCAAACTTTGCGTCAGTGCTGCGGAAGGTCCCGCGCCCCGGCGCGGGAGTGCGACCCCCAACTTGTTGGTGGGGAGTACCGAACGAAGGTGGAGCCTGTAGCATAACGCCCCCGAGGATCCGCTGGCTGGCGGATGCTCGGGGGGACGCCCAAATAAAAAAAACAAGAAAGAGGCTCATTGAAATTATATTGCCGGGCTTCCCATGATCTATATTCTTCGTTTTTTGTATAATACGTACCTTTGAGGTGGAAAAAATAGAACTATGGCAGGACATAATAAATGGAGTAAAATAAAGCGAAAAAAGGGAGCACTGGACGCCAAGCGCTCAAAAATATTTTCTCGACTGATTAAAGAGATCAATGTGGCCGTTAAGGAAGGTGATAGCGGTGACCCTGATTTCAACCCGCGTCTGCGACTGGCCATTTCAAACGCCAAAGGGGCCAATATGCCGAAAGATAATATTGAGCGCGCCATCAAAAAGGCGTTGGATAGCGACGGAGCGGCTATACACCAGCCGACTTATGAAGGCTATGCGCCGCATGGTATTGCTGTATTTGTGGAGTGTACCACGGACAATCTCAATCGAACCATTGCCAGCGTACGATCCACTTTTACAAAAAAAGAAGGGTCGCTGGGGACGAGTGGTTCAGTGGATTACTTATTCGACAGAAAAGGTGTGTTCACGCTGGCGCCGGGCGACTATGATAAAGCTGAACTCGAGCTGGCTCTCATAGATGGCGGAGCAGAAGACTTGGAAAAGGACGAAGAAACTGGAGAGATCACAGCTACAGTGGCATTTGAAGATTTTGGGAATATGCAAAGTAAACTGGAGGAGCTCAATATCGAACCCAAAAATGCGGTTTTGGAACGCATTCCAAAGACGGAAGTGGAAGCGACAGTGGATCAGGCGCGACAAATCATGAACCTCATCGATGAATTAGAGGATAATGAGGACGTTCAGAACGTGTATCACAACCTGGCAATGACAAATGAAATTGAGGAAATGCTGGAAAATGAGGAGGACTAAAAAAAACCCCGCCGTCTTAGAAGACAACGAGGTCGAACACACTATGAGAACACCCTAATTCTTACTTGCGTATCTTTGTATAATACAAGTATACAGAATTTTTTGACACTGCACAAATATTTCATAAAAATTATCGATTAACTTACTGTTACCATGATTTCAGAAGCAAGCGTGCAGAAAATTCGGGAAACCGCCCAAATCGAAGAAGTTGTTGGGGAGTTCGTAAACCTAAAGCGAACGGGCAGAAACTATAAGGGCTTATGCCCTTTCCATCATGAAAAGACACCCAGTTTTACAGTTACCCCGGCTCTAAATATCTTCAAGTGTTTTGGATGCCAGAAAGGCGGAGATGCCATTCATTTTCTGATGGAACACGAAAAGTTCACCTATGTGGAGGCGCTTCGCTATCTGGCCGATAAGTACCAAATCGAAGTGGAAGAGGATGAGATGTCGGAAGAAAAGCGGGAGCAGCTGCAACGGACCGATAGCTTGTACATCCTCAATGAATTTGTGGCGGAATATTACGAGAAACAACTGCATGAAACCAATACCGGGAAGTCGGTGGCCCTCTCCTACTTTCAACAGCGAGGATTTTTAAAATCTACGATTGAGAAATTCCAGCTGGGCTATGCGCCGGCGAATGGATCCGCACTGGTGGATGCCCTCCATCAGAAGGGGTTTAAGAAAGAATTTGCCGAAGAGCTGGGCCTGGTCAATAGCTATGGAAAGGATTTTTTTAAAGACCGCGTCATGTTTCCTATCCATCATCAGTCCGGAAAAGTAGCCGCCTTTGCCGGACGGACGATGAAAACGGGGAAAAAGATCCCGAAATACATCAATTCACCGGAAAGTGAAATTTACGAAAAACGAAAAACGCTATACGGCTTGCACCAATCCCGAAATGCGATCCGCAGAGAAAACGTCTGCATTCTCGTGGAGGGCTATACCGATGTGATGGCTATGCATCAAGCGGGCATAGAGCATGTAGTGGCCAGTTCCGGAACTGCACTTACTGCTGACCAATCGCGTCTCATCAAGCGCTATGCGGATACGGCGCTCGTTCTCTATGATGGCGATGCCGCGGGAATTGCAGCCGCCACCCGAGGACTCCGAATCTTACTTGTCGAGGGACTTTCTGTAGAGGTCGCCGCTTTGCCTGAGGGAGCCGATCCGGATTCCTTTGTTCAGGAACAGGGTAAGGACGCTATGCTGGACTTTCTGGCCAAGGAAAAGAAAGATTTTGTCTTGTTTCAAATGGAGGATATTCTGGAAAAAGGCGAAAACGATCCTATCGCTCGAGCCCAGGGGATCAAATCGCTGATGACCACCCTGGCGCATGTGCAAGATGCCGTGACCCGCGATTCCTACGTACAATTTGTATCCCAAAAACTGGGCGCCAGCGAACAAATTCTATATCAGGAGTTGCAGCAAAGCCTGGAGAAAATCCAAAAAGATCAAGAGCGAGAAAGAAAATCGCGGGCAAGAAGAGAGGGACTGGTATCGAATATGAGTGGCAAACCCATTTCCAAGATCGAGCAGGAAACCCGAACGAAGGAGGTAATCGAAGACATCCGAGAACGTGAAATTGCTCGTGTTTTGATTCAACATGGACACAAACTGCTGGATATAGAAGAAGAAGAAGGACGGGAAGAAGTCGAAAACACGGAGCCGATGAGCGTGGCAGAAAATGTCCTCCTGGAGTTGGACGAACTAGAGATTGGCCTGGCGGACGATACGTATCAACAAATTTTGAAAGAGGTGGCCGAAAAGGTAAATAATGGGCAAACCTTAGATCCCCAATATTTCACCAACCACTCCAATGAGAACATTCGGAATTTCGCCATTGATGTACTCACTGACCCCTACGAATACAGCACAAATTGGGAGGAAAAGCTACAGGCTCCCCTTCGCACGCAAAAAATGCCGGAGGAAAATCACGAACAGGACATGGAGCAAGTTCTTCTGCATTTCAAACACAAGGTGATCGAGTATCAAATGAAGGTTGTCAAAGAGAAGCTATCGGAGAGCATCGAAACTCGAAATGAGCAAGACACGGATAAGTACATCCGAATGCAACAACATCTGATTGAAATTAGAAAGACCTTAGATGAGGAATTGAGACGAGTGGTGTTGTAAGGAATGGCGTTTGATAGTTGGAGCTTGGGAACAGGGTCTTTTTTGTACAAGAAATTAGATACGCTGTCCATATACTAAAAAAGGGAGGCCCTAAGACCTCCCTTCTAATTTTAAACGCATTGAAATTCTGTGCGATCTCTACTCCTCGCCTAAAAACGGATAACGGTAATCCGTAGGTGCGTGGAA
>CAZVFU010000165.1:0-3684 GCA_964626595.1 uncultured Saprospiraceae bacterium | reverse complement strand
GCCGGCAGGCGGAGAAGGGCCGAGCGAATAGAGAGCCCTGGAGCATAGCGCCGGCCCACTGCGCTGGGCCGGGATGCCCAAATCAAATTTATCTTCATTATACATACCCTCAGAAAATAAGGGGTTAGGGAGTCTGCAAGTACCTTTATCTGCATTCGGCCACCATAAAATCGGGTCGCGCTGACACAGCTACTCATTAGCTAAATTCAGTTTCTTTTTGAAAAGAAGGTCGGTGGACAAGCCAGATGGCGTAGAATTAAGCTATATTGCTGTATGCCGTTTTGAATACTACCTTTACAATAGGGGCTATTCTTTGGGTTCAGCCCTCTTTGGGGCTTGCTTATGCTCAAAAATTTGTACCTTTTTCAAATGGAAGTCCGGAGATCGTCCGGGTGCCTGTAGAGATCACAATTCACAAGCAGCGAGAAACCCGAAAGGGTCGCTACTTTACTCACAACGAAAAAAACGCTCATGGATATTATCAATAATTTACCCTCACAAAAGGGTCGAATCATCATCGTAACGGGAGCCAATGCTGGACTCGGGTACCAAAACACTTTGTCCCTGGCCAAAAAGGGGGCAAAAGTCATTATGGCTTGCCGAAACCTAACGAAAGCGAATGCCGCTCGAGAAAACATCGAAAAAGAAGTACCCGGGGCGGACCTGGAGGTCTTGGAAATAGACTTAAGTAAGTTGCAGTCCGTGCGCAGCTTCGCCAAAGTCTATCAGTCCAAATATGATCGCTTAGATGTTTTGATCAATAATGCCGGCGTTATGATGCCTCCGTATTCAAAAACGGAGGACGGTTTTGAGTTGCAGTTTGCGGCGAATTATCTGGGGCATTTTCTGCTGACCGGTTTATTATTAGAAACCCTACTCAACACCGCAAACTCGCGAGTGGTGAGCTTGAGCTCTATTGCTCATAAGAGCGGGAAGATTCACTTTGATGACTTGCAAAGCGAGGAGAAGTACAATGCTTCAGAGGCGTATTCTCAGTCGAAGCTGGCCTGCCTGATGTTTGCCTACGAATTGCAACGCCGACTGGATAAAGGGGGGCACAATCAGACGATGTCAGTGGCAGCCCACCCGGGTGTAGCCACGACCGAATTGGCCAGGCACATGAATAAAGTGTTGTACACCGTCTTACGGTTTACGGTTGCGCCTTTTATTACGCATGCACCCAAGGAAGGGGCAAAACCCACCCTGGTCGCCGCTATCGGTGAGGCAGAAGGGGGCGACTATTTTGGACCGACAGGATTTCAAGAAATGAAAGGAAGTCCGGGTAAGGCGAAGTCTACCCCATTGGCAAAGGACGAAGCGGTCGCAAAACGTCTTTGGGAGGTATCCGAAGAGTTAGTGGGGTTTGAATACCTGTAAAAATAATTCGGAGCGTATGCTTCCCATCGATGAAAAGGGTTCCCAACCGACCTTATTCGCTTGTTATTAAGTTTAGGGTATAATTTAACTGTGTGTCTGTATGGTTTAGAAAATCATTATAGGTTTGATTAATTTCAATATCCGGAATTATGCCTCTATCATAATATTGGTTTGCCTTTATGGGTACGTCTTGTTCTAAGTTAACTATTGAAAATCGAGTACCTATTTTTGATTTTGGCAACTTATATTCTAAAGGAGTATGCCCATTATGACCATAATATCCACCCATTGTTTCTTCTCCGATTACTGTTGTGTTTTTATTTCCAGCGACCATGGCAGCAAATAAACTACCTGCTGAGGCCACTGCGGGACTTATTAATAAATAAATTTTCCCATTAAAGGCCTTTTCGTTTGGCAATCTCACTTTATGGTCGTCACTATTTTCATCTTGATAGTACCTTCCATTTTTTTCCAATGGAAATATTTCCCGGAGTTCTCTATTGTATTTCCTAACCACTATTGGTCTTATAAATTTTGGTACTCCAGTGTTGTAATACTTTATTAATGGTATTTTATCAAAGCTAATCCAAGCTTGTTTGTTTTCTTGAAACTTTCGTTGGGTCAAATAGGAGTAAGTTAAGAGGTCATTGGGGTCATCGCCTCCACCATTTTGGCGGACATCTACTATTAAATTCTTTAAATTTTGATCCTGGATTTCTCCAAAAACGCGATCTAAAAACTGTGCATATTTTTTGTGTTCTTCAGACGACTCATCTCCCATATCAAATGAGTGCACTTTTATCAAACCGCTCAAAGAATCGATTTGCCTGAAGGAATATTTCTGGTCTTCATCTAGATCGGCGTAATATATTTGGTCAAAAGGGCGAGAGTGCCTGTTATTAAAGCGCGCATAATATTTTGCGTAACTGACGCTCTCAATAATTACCTCTTCATTTGTATTCGCATTATGCTTTTTAAAGACAACTTTGAAATCATGTCTCAAACCATATTCTAGCCTGTAGTATCTTGCAAAATGTGTTCTGATGCCTATTCTTTTTCCCGTATGGTTTTTACCGTCCGTGGTGTAATATTTACCTAAGCCGGAAATTAAATTAGAGATGGGAATACCATTCACAGAAATAATTTCAGCTCCTAAAGGAATTTCTCCATTTTTAAAATTGACTACCCATTTCCCTTGTATCCATTTTAGGGGTAGTGGAAAATAACCACTCTTTTCTTTCCTTAAGTTTTGCCATTTTTTGTTCGGCATAGAAGTTTCGTTGTGTACACTTCCTTCGTAATCAGTCAATTTGTTAATCAGCGCATAAAATTCCCGATATGAAGTAAGGTTCTCAATTTCGCTTTCTGCCGCGGTGTAAATACTATCTATTTGCGCTTTGGTTCTGTATTTATAAAGTCCAGAGTTTACCTCTTGCCTAATTTCTTTAAATACCGCCAAATCCTTTCTCATTTTCTTTTTTGAGAAAGGCTCATCAATAGATTGTCCAAATCCTGAAAAAGTTATGGAAAATAGAAGTAAACCTATGAGTCGATGTACCACTGAGTTTATTTTTTGTCTGTTTCTTGCCCTTGATCGGACGGCGGCTCTCGGCCGGAACTCATTTTGTAGCGATCGAAGGGCGACCGGGAACGATCAAGGGCTTATGTAGGGTGTCGTGGCTGAGGTTAGAAAGCTACACACTATTTAATTTGTGCGTATTTCGTTATTCTTTTATTTCTGATTCTATTTTTTTCGTTCTCTCCTTGTGTTTCTCCAGGTTCCAGGTCATATCCCAATTCTTAATATAGTCCTCAATCGTTCCAAGCCCAACCTCTGCGCGTCTTTCATTTACTTTTTCGGGTTCAATAAGGGGTGACACATAAAACTCTCCTGTTTCCGGGTCTCTTCCAATTTGGCTTCCATAAATTTGTCTTTCACCTTGGCGCAGAGCCACTCTGTCTTCCAGTAAAGCCAGACTACTGGCTCGGGCATTTCCAAGTTTTACCGCCTCACGCATCATGGGTAAATATTTGAGCTGAGTTTCTAGATCGGAATGTTGAATGACCAAAAATAACGTGCTGTTTCCTTGGTTTCCTATAACTTCCGGACCCAACCATCCACGTTCATCTAATATCTTCTTAATCTTGATAAGGTTTACAGAGTCAGTTTTTTGGATTAACTTCCAATGTGCTTTCATTTCGTCAGATTCTCGCCCGTATTTTTCTTCAATCTCTCCGATTTGTCTTCTATAACCCTGGTCAGATTGATAAATAGAATCCAGAATGGCCACTAATGGCTTGTCCAAA
>CAZVFU010000164.1:0-3687 GCA_964626595.1 uncultured Saprospiraceae bacterium | reverse complement strand
GTTCATAGATGCCTTCCATGGAGCCGTATTGCTTGAGAAGCTTACTGGCCGTTTTGGGACCGACACCCGGTACGCCGGGAATATTGTCGATGCTGTCGCCGGCCAGGCCCAGCACATCGATCACTTGATCTGGATGATTAATATCCCATTTTTCACAAATTTTCTCCACACCCATGATGTCTACCCCATTGCCCTGGCGGCTGGGTTTGTACAAAAAGATTTGATCGGTGACCAACTGTCCGAAATCTTTATCGGGGGTCACCATATAGACCTCAAAACCGTCCTGTGCAGCGCGTTTGGCGAGTGTACCAATCACATCATCGGCCTCATAGCCGCCTTTTTCAATGATGGGAATATTGAATCCCTCGACCAATTTCCGGATATAGGGAAAGGCGATTTGAATATCCTCCGGCTGTTCGTCCCGATTGGCTTTGTATTCTTCGTACATCTCATTGCGAAAGGTTTTCTCTGATACATCAAAACTCACGGCAATATGAGAGGGGTTTTGATTGGTCCACAGATCCCATAGCGCACGAGTAAAACCGGCGATGGCTGAGGTATTTACCCCCTTAGAGTTGATGAGGGGACGTTTGATAAAGGCAAAGTGGGCGCGGTACACTAATGCATTGCCATCAATTAGAAAAAGTTTTTTTACAGCCATAAGTAGATATCCAAATTTGTCGCAGTAAAGTACAAACTTTTGCGTTCAAAGAAAAGTTTACCCCATCGCCTTTTAGGGCTTAGCTTAATTTCTCAACTCCTTGGCGAACTGCGGAGAAATGCCTATCATTGAATGAAACTGAAATACTATGAGTCGACATCTTATCTATCATTTCTTTTTGCTGTTTTGCTCATTATTCTTCTTCCAGGCCGAAGTTCAGGCGTTTCAGGTGGCGCGAAACGCGCCCCCCATTGAGTTGAACGATCCGCACAACACCATGTATGTGCATCTGTATTATCTGCAGCCCGAGACATTTCAGCCTCAGAAAGCCGCGCGCACATTCCCGCCGCAGATCGACTCGGCCGACCGGGTAGAATTAGCTCAGCAACTCAAAGAGGTGTTCGATGGACAAGGTCTCTATGTTCGACTCAATATGATTCCTCACAGAGCGAATTACATGGATAGCAGCATCATGCAGCATATCTACACGCCCTTTCCCATGGAGAATTCGGACATCTATTTGGAACGCATGGAGGGGAAATGGTACTACAGCATGGAAACCGCTGAGAAGTTAGACGATATTCACGCTACACTTTATCCCTGGTGGGGGCAGATGCTGCTCGATTTTATCCCGCAGTGGGGGACCAGTGATTTTGGAGGTCTGCGCATTTGGCAATGGATGGGCATTGCACTCATGGTCATATTAGGTTTTGTATTTTTTTGGACGGCTCGAGCTATTTCCGGGTTTTTGATCCGACGGTTTATCATTGACCGATTACATGTGGTGGAAAATAAAAGGAAATTGACCAGGCTGATGGCCAAGGCGGCCGGACTGTTGGTTAGTTTTATATTACTATCGCGTATTTATCCGGCGCTGCGCTTACCCGTGCAAGTGGCCGAAACGGTGCGCCTGACGCTGGCTATTATTATTGCTGTTCTGATATTCGTTTTGATTTATCGACTGTGGCGCATTATTATGGCTTACCTCAAAGAAGGAGCTGAAAAGACAGAGACGAAAATGGATGATCAGATTCTCCCGCTGATCGATGGTGCTATCACTACCATTATTTTTATTGGCGCCTTTTTTTACATACTCAGCCTGATGCATGTCAATGTCGCTGCGCTCATCGCGGGGCTGTCCATCGGGGGTATTGCTTTGGCCCTGGCCGCGCAGGATACGGTCCGGAATTTGCTGGGTTCGATCATGGTTTTTATTGATAAGCCATTTCAGGTCGGCGATTTTGTGGAATTAGACGGCGAATTTGGTTCGATTGTAGAAGTGGGCTTTCGGTCCACCCGTATCATGACCAAGGACACCTCTATCATCTCTCTGCCCAATGGAACCGTAGCAAATATGAAAATCCGGAACTTAGGCATCCGCCCCTACCGAATGTTAGAGACCGAGATTGGGGTGACCTACGATACACCCGTGAAGCGGATTGAGCAATTCATCGACGGGATTCGCGAGATTGTAAAAGCGCATCCGAAAGTCGTCGAGGAGAATCAGCTCGTGTACTTTTATCAGATGGCCGATTCCTCCTTAAATGTGTATGTTCGCGTCCACCTCGATACAAAATATTGGGATGCCGAGCTGGAAATCAAGGAAGGCATTTATTTGGATATCATCCGCCTGGCCAAAGTGCTCGGGATTCGATTTGCATTCCCATCGCGTGCATTATACATCGAAGATTTCCCCGAAAAGAAAAGCCTGGTGCCAAGCTATGGCGAGGATCCCGACGCCATGGAAAACAGTAAACTGGAGTATCTGAAAAACCTGGAACAGAAATACAGTAGCTTAGAGATTGAGGCGGAGAAAAAATATGAGATCAATTAATCGTTCGCCGCTTCGGCGATCAGGGACAAGGTCGATGAGGTCCCGATGCGCGTTGCGCCAGCCTCGATCATGTTCTGCCAATCAGCAAGTGTGCGTATACCGCCGGATGCCTTTAGCTTCAGGTTTGGGGCAATAGCCTGCATCCATTTTAAGTGTTCGACCTGCGCTCCGCGATAGTGGTAGTTACCGGATTCGTTTTTCACAAAACCAAAGCCCGTTGATGTTTTGGCATAATCCCAGCCCGTATATTCTACAACCTGGGTTAGCCGTTCGATCGCTGCTCGCTGGTCCACGTAGTCCGTCTCAAAAATACATTTCAGGACCACCGACGAGCCTTCCACCGCCTGCTTTACATCTCTCAACTCTTTTTCGACCCGGGCCCATTGCCCCTCGAGGACATCACCCGCATGAACGACCATATCGAGTTCCGCAGCCCCCATTGTAATCATCTCCACCGCTTCAGCCACTTTCATCGCCGTTGTTTGGCTCCCGTGTGGAAAGCCGATCACCGTACCTACCGGAATATCCTCGTCCTGAAGAAGCGTAAGGGTCCTTTTGACGTGACAGGGCTTCACACAAACCGAAGCCAGCGGCAGAGGGGTGATTTCCCGAACCCCTTTTTCCAGCTCATGTTCCCCCAGCGTGGGATGCAAGAATGCATGATCTATAGTTTGAGCGATTTTATCTTGAAGTGACATAAGCGGTTACTTTTTTCAAAGATAAGGAGGCTTTTTCTTTTTATTAGGGTGTTGCCCGCCCCGGGCCAGGTTCATATCGTCGTACAGCTGCTTTTCGGTTGGCTGCGGGTCGGGCCGGGCTGTGCGGGGGTCCCGTCCTCGAGGGACGCTGAAGGCGTCCCTCGGGACCCGCTCGCTGCACTTGCGGCCCCTACCATCCTTAACACGAAGCTTGCGTCGGGTAGCTCGTGCATATGATTATATGTTCAGATGAACAATCGGACCTATTTCCTGAGGCTGTCGAAGAGCTGTGTTCAATCTCATTATTGCCGCAAAGAATTCGACCGGTATTTTCCATGTAAAAGGGGCAGTGTGGTTGGCGGGTGGCCCCGTGAGGGGGCGAAAGGGAGCTACGGATGTAGCTGTCCCGAGGAACGCCGCAGGCGTCCTCGAGGACGGAACCCCTGCAGCACCCGACCCAGCCGTCTTTGCGGCTGGGGCACGGCCAAAAAAAT
>CAZVFU010000163.1:0-3695 GCA_964626595.1 uncultured Saprospiraceae bacterium | reverse complement strand
TGTCCTGAAAAACGTCCGCTAAGTCATCGCGCGAGATAAAGGACTGGCAGCGTCGCCATCGCCTTTCTGATTTATTTGTGGGGTTAAAGAGCTGTTAAAAAATGTGATTCCTTTTTTTGGCCATTTCTTCACCGATTTTTAATGTTCCTTAAATCCCAAATATTTGTCGAGCTGAACGTAAGCCTCATTTATTTTTGAAACAGCGAGGAATAGAGGCATGACTTTTAACGAAGAATTATTCGGCTTCATAGAATAATAGCCAAGAACTATTATGAAGCCTGTAGGTGCAGAAACTCACTACGTTTGGAATATGATCCACACACTCCTTTTGATTCAAAATGGGTGTTCATTTTGTCGTTCATCAACCCACCCTGCTTTTATCTCGGGGATTTCCTTGACTGTTTGTACTGAATTGTTTATATTTATAGTTATTAATATTTCTTAAGTTTCATATTATGAGATCTCATATTCTTATTATATTATTTGCAGCTTTATTTTCTTGTGTAGAGCGAGAAACTCCCGATCTTCAATCTACATTGTTCCCGACCTTTGAAGAAGAGCCTCGCTATGGCCCACTCTCCAATTATGAGGTTGACAGATCCGACCTAAGTATATCGGGAGAGTTTTTATATGTCAACACGTATAAGGGTGAGAAAGAAATAATCTTGTTTCAAACCAGCAGTGAAATTATAGCTGCCGATCTGGACGATTATTCCATAAGATGGAGACGGAGCCGAGGAGATCTACCCCCAGCTTCCTATCCGGTTTATGATTATAACGGTCATTTGCTGTTTAGCGATGAAAACTATTCGCATGTCATCGATGCGAACACAGGTGAGACCTTAGAAACCATTTCATTTAATGTCGACACTCTGCAATTGGGAAGAATCAATAGCTGGAGGGTGGCAAATGGTTTGGTCTATACTTTAAACACAGATTACCCCACGGATACATCATATCGGGTTCAGATCATAGAGCATGATCCAGAGGCACAGCAGTGGCGTGTACTCTTTTCGATGGCTCAGCCCATAGATTTATGGTTTGACTATGGGTTCTCTCGCACCCTTCCTTCGTGGGAATTGGGTTATGAAGCTACCAATGAATCCTTGATCTTTCCCTTTTATATTCATGATCACCCGAATTATGATCATGGAATCTACGCCTTACATATCGATATCAATTCCGGAGCGGTCATCCATCAGGAGATTCCAGTCCGGTTTCGGGCTAAATTTAATATTGATAAGCCCATTAGATATAGCAAGGGACTTTTAACTTTTTGGACGACACACCCTGTTTTTTACCATGTCGAGGATGAAATAATCTTTTGGGAAAATATGGGCGGATTGCAGCGGATCTTGCGAAATCATCTTTTCCTATTGCGTGACAAACAGTGTTCTTTATACAATGTAATTACGGGAGATAGGGTTTGGTCTTCAGAATGCAGCCGTCTTAACTTCAATAGAGGCGGGGTTGAAATCAATGCGGAGCAAACATATTTTGTGCTCCCCAGAGAGGATAGGTTCTCCGTTTATGATATATCAAGCGGTGAGTTGTTTGTCGATCACTTTGAGGAAAACATGTCTAAACGGCAAATGTTTTTTGATAAGCGAGGTCGGTTAATCCGAGTGTCAGCCTCCGGAGATCTCTGGATATATGAACTCGACTTTGATTAGATCTAAAATTTATTATTTGTTTTTTATTTCATGCATTCTTTAATACCTGACATTATGAAAAGATATAAGCAAGTACATGCATTATCCCCAAAGAGCGAATCCTTTCGACTGTTGATAGGGATTTTATTCGCAATATTCGGTTTATTGTTTTCCTCGTGTAATTCTGTAGAAGGTGAGCTACCCAATGCCGATGAACCGGTCTACCCGGAATTTACCCCTGAAAAAATAGATCAGATAACCATAGATTTGGATGGCGACTGGCGGAATATAGATCCAAAAATCTACCCCTACCAAGGAACCCGACCTTTGCTTTTTCTTCAAATTCAAGATGACTTAGTGGCAATAGACATCGATGCTATGAAAGTTCTCTGGACGATCGCAGAAAGCTCTGATCCAGAAACAAGGTTTTTAAATAATTTATTGATTTTTGATTGGGAAGACCGTCTGTTGATTGTTGGTTCTCGCCAATGGTTGGAAGTAAATCCAGCATCTGGAAATATAATCCAAACTTACGAGTATTCTGATTTCGGTATGGCTGGGCCTTTTTGGGGGTGTAATGTGATCAATGATCAAATCTATACGCTCAATTTTGATTATGATATCGATTCTGCATATGTATATCAGTTTAATTTCTCTTCCCTTGAAGCAATAGAAATCGAGCGGTTTTCCCGTCCGTACCTCGATGTTTCTGTGACTCCCTTTTTATTACCCTATGATAAGGAAGAAAACCAGCTTTTGGTAGCCTTTCCATTATTATCAACAGAAGGCTCAAGAGGGGCGTTTTTTCACTATTTGAATCTGAACACAGGAGCTCTTAACCAATACTTTTTAGACTCGACGATTTATGATGGTGGACAGTTAAGACTCTACATTCCTGTGAATTTTTCAAGAGGAATATTGGCTTATGGTGCCGGGGTTGGTTATTGTGCTTATGACATGCAGAATAAGAAAAACCTTTGGAGTGAATACGGCTCACTTCATCGGCGATATGAGGATTACATTTTTTCCTGGCAAGGTAGTCAGGTCAAGATTTACGATTTACAAACAGAGTCTTTTACCTTGCCAAAGGTCTACAGTTCTGGCTTCATGACGAGGCCTCTGTTGCACCCGACTGAAGATATTGCCGTTTTCCCTTACCGAAATCGAGTGCTTTTCGTAGAAATTCAAACGGGACAATTACTTTCAGAACTCCCAATTGAAGAAGAAGATACGCCCTACATGATGACATTTTTTGATGCTCAAGGCCGACTTTGTATTCTGGGTCGAGACCAAAGACTAGAGTTTTTTGAACTTCCTATATAGGCCCCTCTAAGGTTTTTGGTACTCGATCGATCTTTTTGGGGCTCAAAATGCTTTACTCTACCCAATGATTCTTGGGGAAATCAGATTGATCGAAGGAGACATCCACATCCATTTCATATGCGCATAGCCATATTTCTCCTTCTTATCCTTGTTCCGACCCTATCTATATCCGCTCAACTACTGGAAGGTGAGTTTGAAAGGACGGCCACTATATCGAGCTGGCAGGGGTATGATTGCCTAATCGATATCGACTTTGCCAATCACTGCCTCACACCCAATAACTCTTGATCCGGAATGTTGTCATTTGAAGAAGTTCATGGGCTGTTCATAAGCCACTTTTATACTGGGCCTACACCACCTAAATGTATTTTTATACATTACTATTATTTTTTGTCAGATAGCTCCCAAATAGAGCATGAGCACAGAGAGCAACGATCGTAATGAATAGATTATGGGAAACTTCACTTGGGAATGACGCCATGACCACAGAAATGGGTCGAATCTATAGAATTTTGTAGATAAATAAAAAAACCCTATATTCAGTTATTGATATTGATTTTTAACACTGTTTTTTTCGAAAGTGAGGTCGAAATTATTATTTGATTAAATCAATAAAAATAACTTCTTATGAAATCTTCATTTACACTGCTATCTCTTTTCTTTAGCATCGCAGTCACCTCCGCTCAGGCGCCCTTCGTCACGACCTGGCAAACGGATAAT
>CAZVFU010000162.1:0-3717 GCA_964626595.1 uncultured Saprospiraceae bacterium | reverse complement strand
GCAAATTGGACTTCGACGATGGGCTTGAGGCCGACGGCGGACATGCCGACGGTGCTGCCTACAATAAAAGCTTCTTGGATCGGGGTGTTGAACACGCGGTGGTCGCCAAATTTCTGGGCGAGGGTGGCAGCTTCGCGAAATACGCCGCCCAAGCGGCCACCGACGTCTTGGCCATATAACAGGCATTCGGGATGGTCGTGCATCAGTTCTTCAATGGCGTGCAGAGCTGCATCGACCATGACGGTAGGAGGATTTCCTTTAGGCTCTCGTGTGCCGGATTCTTCTAGGTCGAAGGGGGCAAAGTCATGGGTGAATAGATCTTCGGGAGTAGGGTCAGCCGCCTTTTGAGCCTTAGCAAAATCGTCCCGACAATCGTTCAATACTTTTTCTTCGATTTCACGAATCTCTTTTTCTTTTACGCCGCGGTCAAGGAGAAGTTGGCGTAGCTTGGGATAGGGGTCGCGGACTTGCTGCTCGTCCAAATCGTCGCGATACCACTCTTTACGCACGCCGGAGGTGTGGTGATTGAGCAGGGGGACTTTGGCGTGCAGTAAAAAAGGTCGCCGCTCTTTTCGGATGCTCCGATAGATGCGTCGGATGCTTGCATAGGCGGCGGGAAAGTCGGTGCCATCGACTGAGCGACCTTCGATGCCGTGAAAGCCTTTGATGAATTCAAAGGCATCCTGGGCTCGAGTCTCATCGGCACTGGCAGAAATGTCCCATTCGTTGTCCTGGATCAGAAAGAGGATGGGCAGTTGCTTTAGAGCAGCCATCTGAAAGGCTTCGGAGACTTCGCCCTCGGTGATGGAGGCGTCGCCCAGTGAACAGACGACCACTGGAGCGGGATCGTGCTGCTCGAGTTCTTCCATTTGTTCGATGTAGTGCATCCCCAAGGCAACTCCAGTTGTGGGGATAGCCTGCATACCCGTCGCCGAAGATTGATGCGGGATTTTGGGCTTATCGTCGTCCTTCAGGCTGGGATGGGAATAGTAAGTACGTCCGCCGGAAAAGGGATCCTCTTTTTTGGCCAAAACCTGGAGCATGAGCTCGTGGGGCGTCATGCCAAGGGAAAGTAACATGGCGTCATCCCGATAATAGGGCGCCACATAATCCTGCGGCTTGAGTTGCATGCCACAAGCGATCTGTATAGCTTCATGACCGCGGGATGTGGCATGAACGTATTTTGAGGCCACTTTGAAGTTTTCCTCGTATACCTCGGCCATACTTTTGGCCTGAACCATTTTTTGAAAGGCCTGAAGTAGGGTAGTGGTCTCTATTTTTGATGTGGCCATATGACGTTTAACTTTTAGATTTGAAGGAGGCGATAGCGTCGCGAGTGAAATCCGAAAGGACCAGGCGCCCGCTCATTTCAGCGCGCTCCTCTAGCAGCGTGTCCCAGTGATCAGTTCCCGACCAGCAAGCGCGTTTTAAGGCGGTCATGGCCTCTGGATTCATGCTTTTGAGCTGATCGGCGAGGTGCATGACATACTGATCGACTTGATCGTTATTGTCAAAAACCTCGTGGTAGAGGCCTTTTTCAAGCGCCCAGTGGGCGGTTTGCCATTCTGTGGCATTTATGGCCAATTTGGAAAAGGCGCTGGTTCCGATTTTACGCTCTACGGCGGGCCCTACCACAAAGGGGCCAATGCCGATAGCCAGTTCGCTTAGCTTTACGGAAGAGTATTTGGAAGCAATGCAATAGTCTACCGAAGCTGCCACGCCAACTCCGCCGCCTACGGCTTTGCCTTGCAACCGGCCAATAATAAATTTTGGACATTCCCTGCAAGCGTTGATGACCTTGGCAAAGCCCATAAAAAAGGCTTTTCCTGTAGTTTCATTTTCTATAGCTACGAGCTCATCAAAGCTCGCACCGGCACAAAAGGTCCGGTCGCCCGCTGATTTCAGAACGAGCACGGCGGCTTCTTCATCTTCGCCCGCCTGTGTTATAGTTCGGGCCAATTGGTCGAGAACCTTCGTGGGTAAGGCATTATGAGAGGGATGATAAAACTCAATAATTCCGACCTTTTCGGTGACTTTATAACTTACATTTCCTTCTTTCATAGCTCTGTTTTTCGGTTTGCGAAAATATAGTAAATCTTTTGAATAATGGGGACAAACGCCGGCCTAATCTGCAGCGGATTGAGGTATTTTCTTGTCCGTGTTTTCATATCGAATGAGGTTTCGCAGCATGCCATTGAAAATAAAACCGTGAAAGGGTAAAACAGCGTACCAATATAGCCTCCCAGCCACACCACTCGGACGAAAGGTGGCTTGCTGAATTAATTTGTCAGAGGCACCATTTTCACCTTTTTGATAGCTGAATTCCAGCCAGGCTTGTCCTGGCAATTTCATTTCCGCAAAAAGCAACAGCCTACCCGCTTCCCGATCCGCCACCAGCACGCGCCAGAAATCAAGCGCATCGCCAGGTTCGATGTTCGTCGGAGAAGTCCTCCCGCGCCTTAGCCCTACACCGCCGACCATTTTATCCATATAGCCCCGGATTTTCCAAAGCGCGGTCCCGTAATACCAGCCGCGACTCCCTCCAATAGCCCAAAGATTGTCGATCACCTTTTCGCGACGGTCGGCGGAAACCTTTCGTGCCTGAATATCTTTAAAACATCCGTAAGTAGGGACTTCAATGAATTGACTCACTTTCATGCTGGGAATGCTCGAAACCGCCGAATCTTTCCAGGAAGACGCCACCACATTTTGCTTGATGCGCTGAAAGGCCAGTTCGACCGCTCCGCGATATGAAATACCTGTTTGGCTCAGGTCTTCTTGCAGACGCCGATCCTGGCAGACCACGTCGATTTTCATACTGTTGACCAGGTTGACCGCTAGGGGATAGGAGGTCGAAGTCACAAAATACAGCCAGTAGGACGACAAGCGTGGGGTCATCACCGGTAGGGTAAAAATATAGCGTTTGAGTCCTCGAACATCCGAGTAGATCAACAGCATTTCTTTGTAGGTAAGGACATCGGGACCACCTACATCGTAATGTTGATTATAGTATTTCTCCTTTCCTTTTACTCTTCTCAGGAGATTGATCACGTCCCGTATCGCAATGGGTTGAATTTTGGTATTGAGCCACCGCGGCGCAACCATAACCGGTAGTTTTTCCACGAGATCTCGGATGATTTCAAAGGACGCGCTGCCCGACCCCACAATAATACCCGCACGTAGTGTCGTGACCGGCGTCTGTCCTTCATTCAACATTTCTTCCACCTTCAAACGTGATCGAAGATGTACCGAAAGTTCCTTATTGTTGACCATGCCCGACAGGTATATGATCTGTTTCAACTGTTTATCTGTCACCGATCGTAAAAAATTCCGTACTACCTTTTCCTCCAAATCCTCAAAGGCATTCACTTTGGATGCCAGGGAATGCATGAGATAATATGCTACATCGAAAGTTTCGGGGGCTTCAGCTCCCAGCGTTTCACTTTTTAGAAAGTCCACGGTAATCGTCCTTACAGTTCCTGTGGGGATATCGGGCGGCAAAAAGCGTTTTGGATCCCGCACACAGCACCACACTTCATGTCCCTCTTCTAATAATACCGGTAATAATCGCTTTCCAATATAACCCGTCGCTCCCGTCAATAATATTCTCATACTGTTGTAACACGGAGGAGGGTTTGCAGTTTTAGAATGGCCTTATTCTTCCTTTATTTTTTTGGGCGTACCGCCCCCTCGTCTAAAGCCGAGGGGGACGGCGCT
>CAZVFU010000161.1:0-3723 GCA_964626595.1 uncultured Saprospiraceae bacterium | reverse complement strand
CCTGAACCCGCCATCCACGCACCGAACAGCATCACCATCAGGCCAAAAACCCTTACCCCCGTTTTTTACCTTATTCAAAAGAAATATCCAAACTCACAGCCTCCTTACCCACTTCAAATTTAGCATCCGACCAGCTCGGCGGCCCAAACCGCCCAACGGCATTGTTGGAACACGCGATCGGCTCCTTCGGTATGCCCAGAAAGTTGGTGTCCAACTCCTCATTTCCATTCGTATCTTGAAAAAGAGAAATTCCATAGACGCCCGGCGGCACATCCTTGAATTGCACCTGCGCCTCCCGATCTTGAATAGCCCCTACCTCACCCTTATACCGCTTCTCCAACCACTGGCTCTCCGCATCGTATAGCGCCACATAAACCTCACCTTCATTCGATTCAAAATTTGTGATATGCACATCCAGCGTCGTCCCAGATTGGGCCTGCAAACCCCAACACCCCAGGATCAGTGTCGAAATAAAAATTAGCGTCGTTTTCATATTTGTCATTTTCTATGGTTATTAATAAACGCAAGATACCGCCTATGTCGTATGGATCCAGCACCCAAGGGGATGAACCGTCACATGAAGGGGATGAACTGTATTTTTCACGTATTTTTAGGGGCGATCCCCTCCATTCGCCTTCGGCGAATTGCGGGTCGCTATGGTCAGGAGCTCGCTATTCGCTCGGCCCTTCGTACGCCAGTCGGCGCACTCGGTCTTCCTCCCTTCGGTCGTCACCCCTTTCCAGCGCTATCGCAAGAGGCGATGGTTTTTTTCGAAAATCCGTTGCGGGAAGACGATTCGTACCTATCAACGATCGCTTTACATGGAGGAATGACCGTCTTACCTGAGGACGGGCTTTGGTGCACCCTACAAACGATCCAATTGATTCTTCGACTTATCTGCACTGATGGTCCAAAAGAAGCCCACGAAAAACATTTGATCGAAATTCGGTAGAATGGGCTGGGATGGAAATAGCCCCTGCTCGTTTCGCTGAGTGCCAAATCGTTGTCCAAATTCGTTTTTGATGTTGGGCACATTCTGCACCGAAATAAATAAAATCTTTTGTTGCGTGATCAAATACGACCAGCTCAGGTTCACCATATGGTAGGGTGAAGACCGAAACTGCATAAACCCGTCCCGATTCGGATTGTGAAATGGACGTCCACTGGCAAACTGATACGTTAGACCCAGTTGTGAGGTCAGCCGGGGGATCCATATTTTACCTACCACCGAGAGATTATGCGCCGTCGCAAATCTGGGGGTTGCCCACTCCGGATAGTCTTTATAGTTCCGTTCGGTGTGCAACCAGCCATAGCTCACCCAAAAGTCAAGATTTTGAATCCAGTTGTTGGCTCGCCAAAAGAAATCGGCCCCGTAAGCATACCCCTCACCCGAATTGTCCGCCCGGAAGATTTCGTCCCGGGACGGATAGCGAACGAGCTGATCGTACTTTTTGTAATATCCCTCCATACGCAGCAGATGCGTTTTGGTTTTATAATTCAGATTGAGTAAAACGTGTTCCCCGCTGGCCTGCTCCAAAGAGGGTTGTGCATGAAGATATTCAGGCAAAGGATTTTGAGAAAAACGCCCATAGGCAAGGGACATTTGCGCCGCCGAGTGAAATTTATGTGCCAGGGTGAAGCGCGGAAGAGCATAGGTCCGATTTAGCCCATGATGATATTCCATGCGAAGACCGGTTTTCATCGCCCAGCGAGAATTGAGGTGATATTGCCCTTCGGAAAAAGCCGATGTCAAATGCACATCGTACACATTTGAAAAGCCGGGTCGGTTGGCTTCATGGATTTGTATGGAATGCTGCTCAAATAGGTGCTCGGCCCCCACATCCCAAACCCATTGATCGCCCCAGACTTTTTTCAGCGCCAACCGATACTGAGCGCCGGTCAGCCCGGTTTGAATATCCCGCTCATCTATGCGAAAGCGGTCGTCGTTCCAGCCCGCACTGAGACCGGTAAACAGGGAGGTGTTCTCATTTAAAAAGGCACTCAAGGTGCTGTTAGCATAGACATTTCTGTTGTTTACACGAAGCCGCTCGTCTCGGCCGGTATTGAGGTTCGGTCGCTCTACCGCAAACTGTCCCTGATCGCCGGACACATAGGTTTTCCAGCGGGCATCCTTCATCTGCCGCCGATAAATGGCCTCTCCGGACAGGCCCTGAAAAGGTCTTACATTTTCCAGGCGACCGGGGTACAACCAGAGATAGGGGGCAAGGTTGATATACGAACTATTCAAAGAAAGAGATTGGTTTTCCCATTTTTCGGTGTGCCCCAGCCCGGCCCCCAGAGTCATTAATGAAATGTGAGTCTCGTCTGCATCGACCTCATCTATAGTCTTCATATCGAGAATACCACTTAAAGCCTGCCCGTAAGCCGCAGAATAGCCTCCGGAGTTGAAGCTCACGCCCTGAAAGAGGAAAGGACTAAAGCGCCCGCGAACAGGGGTCCCCGCAACCGTTCGGGTATAGGGCGTAAAGACTTTCATCCCGTCGACATAAATGGCCGTTTCCTGAGCGTCTCCTCCGCGGACAAATAAGCGACCATCCTCGGCATTCGCTTGATTGCCGGGCAGGGTCTGAATGGCTCCAATGACATCACCCAACGATCCCGGAGTCGTCACGATATCCAAAGGTTTTAGCACAGCCATTTTCCCATTGTCACCCGCGGTAAAGGTGCTGGCCGTAACTTCCACCGCTTCCATCGTATTGGCCGAAGGACGCAGCACGATGCGCAATGCGCTCATTTCATCAATAGAAAGTGTACGCTGCTCCGTCCGAAAGCCCATAAACTCAATGATGAGCTGCTGTGTATCTGTGCGTTGAGTCTTAAATCGAAACCGGCCCAGACTATCTGTAAATGTACCGTCATACGTGCCCTGGAGATACACACTGGCCCCGGGAATGCCCTCCCCGCTTTTATCGAGTACCCGTCCGTCAATCTGCTGCTGCCCAAAAGCAACCAGAGAAAACAGTATGCATCCGATGATGAGTATTACGTCCTTCATTTTTTATAACAAATACCGCACTTTGAGCCGGGATCTGAGGAATAGAAAAGGATGAACGGTAGAATAAGGGGGATGAGTTGACAAACGGGCCTATGGATCCCGATTGAAAAAACCGTGCGGGTCTAAAGGATGACTTTACACCATACTTGAGATCAGAAAGTTGGAAACAAAAAACTAAATTCTACTAATTTTCGACCTGAGCGTTTTTTGCTGGTTCTTTATTGGGTTTAGATTCGAATCGTATAAAAAGTACAATGAAGTAGAAAATGCAAATATTGATCATCACCTCGGCTGGCACCAGATTAGTGGATAACCCCTCTCCCATAAAGTAGGATATAATAGGATTGATCATAACGATTACGATACCGTACACTACTGAAGCCATGAGCGCCCCGAGGCGACCGGTCAATCCAGCGCGCAAATTGAACATGTTTTTGCTGATTACAAAAAAGCCAAGTCCAATCAGGAATCCGCACTTGCCTAAATATAAGGCCCATTCCATTTCAATAATGCGCCAGCTGAAGCTCGCCTGTATGACAGTCAACAAGCCGAATAGGATGGCCACCCACCCTATGGTATTCCCATAAGCGGGAAAAAGCAACGAGTCATCACTGAGAGATTCTTTTTTATTGAGTTTCATGAGTGATATATTTTACATTAGAAAGAACCTGTAAATCTTTAGCACCTCAGGCATCTTCATTTACGTC
>CAZVFU010000160.1:1727-3727 GCA_964626595.1 uncultured Saprospiraceae bacterium | reverse complement strand
CTACGGTCGGCCGCGAGTGCCATTACCTCTGAATGGATATTGAAAAGTCGCAGTAGGTTTTTGTTCAGGTCCAGGCGCGAGGAAAGAGTATAGTCACAACTACACGACTGAGGAGCAACGAAGAGCTGTGCAAAAAGATCAAGACTTGGTCTGTAGTCCATTTAGTGGTAATGGCACTTAGCTACCGGCGGTGCCGGCATCTCCCCGCTTACCACCTGCCTCTGGGCAGCTGCTATGCGCGGCCGGGCTCCCATCGCTTACGGGTTTTCAAGGTTAAAGTAGAGAAGGATAAAGGTTAAAGTATTTCAAGGTTAAAGTAGAAAGTCTGAGGCCCACTAGCTCCAGTAAACATCTTTCCTCAAAACTTCGGTGGTTGAATCCTTTCTATCCCCTAGTCTCGGCTTAAGCAAGATGATGAAGGTCGAAGAAAACCGTTCAAATAAATCAAAGAAGTGGAATTTCTTTGCGTCCATGTACATGCCGCTGAAATATCTCACAAGTTCGCAGTGATTACAAATAGAGACGATATAGGCCATGCGGGTTTCCGCAGGCTCAGTTTTGCCTGAAGTGGAGAAACTCCTCCATATTATAGTAATATTCTACCTTACTTCTATCAAAATCAAAAACACCTTGGGGAACCGTCTTCTCAAACTCAGTCAGCTCCATTACAAAACAACCGTACTGACTTTTCAACATGAATTTCAATGGAAGCACATCGTATGTCTGATCATCCTCAATCGACATATTATAAGCGGATTTGACTTCGGTCGTTCCCCACATATCCAGCGTATCCACCACCATTTGTCCACTACTGCTATCCACTTGGTATTGCCTAAATAGTAGGGTGGAGAACCCCTCTATTTCTTCTAATGTATCTGTTTCTATATGTTCAAAAGTCTGTTCATACTTAGAAGACAGTAAGCTCGTATTTTGAGATTGATGCTCCTCGAAACAGATCGTCTTATCGTTCAGAATGAAATAAATGCAAGAATCTTCGGGTATCAGTATCGTTTTGAACGCTTGAGATGAAAGAGAAGATGTTTTGACACTAGCGAGCGTATCATTTGAAATGTAAATCGTACTTGTCATATCTCGAGGAGAGCCATAATCCCCGGGCATTGAGAACAAAAACATATCCATTGTATCACAAGCTTTTTGCGTGAAAGTGAAAGTGCCATTTCTAACTGGTGAACTGTCTGTTCTATTTTCTTGTGCAAATAGACACACAGAAAATCCAGAAAGAATAATCAATGTAAAGAAGAACTTCATGTCTATATTTTATTAGCAAGTTCGGAGAATCACCTTCGTCATTCCAACGGACAATGGCTAATCGCCATTCAAACAGCAACTAGCCACTACTCCGAGAAGTGAAACTTTCCTCTTTGGAGAGGTCATTTATATCCAAAGATCATGTTATTTATCTTCCCTATTGTTAAGAATTATGTGATCAAAAACTAATCTACGATAACAATTTTCATCGTTCTAGGCTCTATGTAACTCTTATTAGGAGTGATCCTTAAGAGGTAAACACCTGGGGTCTGGATATTGTGCTCATATAAGACTGTTTTGACTTTTATCGAAGAATCGAAATTTTCTTCGCTCATTTTTTCACCCGAAAGATTAAATAACTCAATTCGTTTTACAGTTTGATTAGCATTAATTTGAATGCTTTCCTTCGTTGCAATAGGGTTTGGATAACAATTAACTTCTAAAGTAGGCTTCACAGGTGGAAAAACCTTTTCTAATAATTTGGTAAAATTGGTTGGCTTTTCAAATTTACCATTAATAAGATTTATATATGACCCTGTATTAGGAATTTCTATGAGCACATTTGTGATTCCTTCCTTTGCTTCAAAAGAATGTTCTTGCAATTTCAGTGTATTTGCTTTGAATTCAAAAGAGTACTTGACAGATTCCCCGTTTTCAATTTGCTCAAATTCGATTCCGGTTCCCTCGTACAAAATAATTTCTGCCGCTGAACCTGAATAGCCGAGAGCAAT
>CAZVFU010000160.1:0-1627 GCA_964626595.1 uncultured Saprospiraceae bacterium | reverse complement strand
CCAAATGAAGTGTTTGGAATAGAAATAAGAAAAGAGAGCAAAAAAAACAACGACAAAAACATTTTACTTTTTTTTCATGGTACAGTATTTTTGATTAAACAATGACTAAATCTAAAGATAATTATTGGGAAATAAAAATTTTTGTTAAATTATTAGTAAATTTTTCAGCATAATTTATCTACAATGCTTTTAGTATGCTAAAATTCATATTTTTAACAAAGGGTAAACTCTCGACCTAATTCAAATATAAATGACCGAGTTTGGGTATTATGGTTTGGGAGAGCATTTGCTAAACCTTTTGTAAGATTTTGTAAAACAACGATTTGAATGAGCTTCGGCCCGAAGAGTGGAAAATGCAAGCATTTTTCGGGATACACCAAATAGACTAAATCCTAGGTCTACTCACTGAGTATTTCAAAAATTGGAAATTGGTCCAGAACACAAAATCCATCTCAGCGTCGCATGCCACAATCCGTGTTCTTCGTAAAATTATTAAATGCCACATTAAAAGTAAAACATCCATTAGAATGCCTATACCGAGACCTGTTAAAGCTTTGTCAGCTAATTGCGCCAGAATGAAATTACAAAGTGAGGGATAGGGCTGATAAGAATCACTTCGATATTCGCAAAAACGCGGAAGGGTGAGGGGTACGGAGGGGCCTCGCCAAAGGCGAAGGCGACCGAACGTAGTGAAGGTCCGATAGCCCGGAGGGGCCCGACCCCGAGCCGCCGGCTGGCGGCGATGGGGGCACCCCCAAAAAGGAAAGAAAAATAGGCAAATATAGCGCGGGCAATTTCTTATATTCGTCCAAAAGGTAAGGTTATGACATATACAACAACTATTCGGGACGGCGTGGCGTGGCTGCGCATGGAGCGACCGAAGGCATTTAATGCGGTGAATCGGGAGATGGCGCTGGGCTTGCAGGCGGCTTTGGATAAGGCGGAGACGGATGCGGGAATCAGAGCCATTGTGCTCACGGGAGAGGGAAAGGCGTTTTGTGCCGGGCAGGATCTGAAGGAGGCCACGGATCCGGATACAGATCTGCAGGCGATCGTGCGGGAGCATTATAATCCGTTGATCCGGCGGTTGCGAAAAATTGAAAAGCCCATCTTGGCAGCGGTGAATGGCGTAGCAGCGGGGGCTGGAGCGAATTTGGCCCTGGCGTGTGATATTGTAGTGGCCAAAGAATCGGCATCGTTTATTCAGGCCTTCAGTAAAATAGGACTGATTCCGGATTCGGGTGGAACGTTTATGCTACCCCGTCTGATCGGATGGCAAAAGGCGAGTGCGCTGATGATGCTGGGCGATAAAGTGATGGCAGACGAAGCAGAACGGCTGGGGATGATTTACCAGGTTTTTGCGGAGGACGAATATGGGGAGGCCGTGGAGAAACTGGCCATAAAATTGGCTTCTATGCCCACCCAGGGATTGGGGCTGACGAAGCGGGCATTGAACAAAAGTGCTACACAAAACTTAGATGAGCAGCTGGATGGAGAGGAAAAATGGCAGGCTGCAGCCGCTCAAACGGAAGATTATGCCGAGGGCGTAGCAGCTTTTTTAGAGAAACGCAAACCGACCTTTAAAGGAAAATAAGATGATGAAAGAAACAATAGGAATCGTAGGTGC
>CAZVFU010000159.1:0-3845 GCA_964626595.1 uncultured Saprospiraceae bacterium | reverse complement strand
GCGGGTCCCGAGGGACGCCGGGGCGTCCTCGAGGACGGAACCCACGCACAGCCCGACCCCAGCAAACTTTTTGAAGAGTGGATAAGCGACGGGTCCGTATCGCACGTATATTCCTTAAATGGATCATTTTGCTCATTATCAAAGTGCGCTGGGGTGGCGCCCAGAAAGACTTTATTGATATTAGCGAAAAAAATATGTGTTACAAGCATTATTAGCGAAAAAGTGAGGGGAACCATACCTTATATTTGTAGTATACTCATTTAAATATAGCGTTTAATTTTAATCTAATGATTTAATTATTTTGTTTGTATGTTCCCGGGCATCTGCTAATTTCCCCAATTTAGCAGGTGCCTTTTTTAATTTACGCCAGGCTAAAAAATTCTTTTTATATTTCGAAAAAAAGATATGTTAGGACTCAGACGCCTTTGTGTAGGGATATTTTTGGTTTTGGGAATGGCCATGGGGATGGAAGCACAAGTGTTGGCGCGTTTCCCTTCGATTCATCCGGATGCAGAACTGCTGGCTTTCAGTTATCAGGGTGATATCTGGATCTCAGCAGACGATGGCAGTGACGCCAGACGCATCACCGTACATGAAGCCTATGACAGCCACCCGAGATGGAGCCGGGATGGGAGCCAACTGGCTTTTCAGTCCAATCGGTACGGGAGTAATGATGTTTTTACCTATGATTTAGCTTCCGGGGAGATTGAACGACATACTTATTATTCAGGCAGCGATAGTTATCCGGCCTGGCGCTCGAATGGGGGCCTGGTCTTTCGCTCAGCCCGCACCTACAAACAACTGGAACGAGAATCCGAAATTTATACTTTTGACGATGGTCTGGCAACGCCTAAGCGGGCGCTGGATGCGCTGGGACTCATGGCAGAACCGTCTTATAATGACCGCTACTGGGGGCTGGTCAAAGGCTACTGTCGCACGACGCGGGAAGCCTACACGGGCTCAGCCCGACAAAATATCTGGTGGGTAGATAGGAAAACGGAGACCTATGAGCCGCTGGCTATGGATTCGGCGCAGGACATCATGCTGCGATGGGCCGAGGAAGAGGTGTTTATTCTGAGTGCGCGAACGGGGGGTTATAATATCTTTGTGACGGAGTTTTCTGAAAAGGGCCCCGGTGAAAAGTGGTCGCCGCTGACGGACTTTGAGGAGCGGGGGATCTCCTACTTCGACGTGTCTAGGGATGGACAGAAACTGGTTTTTGAGCGCCTGGGTGAGGTTTACACTATGGAGAGAGGCGAAAAACCCCAAAAAGTCACTTGGCAATTGCCGGCGGATTACACCTTTTATCCCGAAGAGATGGAGACCAAATCGTCGGGCGCTGGAGATTATGCCCTCTCCCCCAATGGAAAATATATTGCTTTTGAGCTGCGCGGGGATCTGTTTGTGATGCGGAATGATAAAGAAAATAAGCGGACAGTGAGACTTACCGATCATCCCGCACGGGATCAGGACCCACAGTGGTTGACAGACTCTACACTGGTGTTTAGAAGTGATCGTGAAGGAAAAGAGGAGCTTCATATTTTGCGCAGCAGTGATGAAGGATTGGGGGATTTGTACTGGAGCTTTGCTCGAGCTGCTGAGCCCTGGGTTTCCCGGGATCAAATGATAACAGACTACGCGCTATCTCCGGATCGCGATAAAATTGTAGTGGTTTCCGAAGGGGCAAAGATGGAAATGGCCGAGGTGGATTCAACCGGAAAGTTAGGGGGCTGGTCCACGCTCTGGACGGGCTGGTCCTCACCAAGTAGTGTAGAGTGGAGTCCGGATGGTCAGTGGATTTCTTACGAACAGTCTGATCTCAATTTTAATCGCGATGTGTTTGTGCGTTCCATAGATCCCGAGACGGAGCCTATCAATATTAGCATGCACCCCCGGCGCGATGGCTCGGCGGTGTGGAGTCCCGACGGAAAGAAACTGGCCTTTACTTCCCAGCGAAACAACGGGGACTACGACCTGTGGATGGTGTGGCTGCAAGAAGAAGATTACTTGCGAAATGCTAAAGACTGGGAGCAAATGGAGGAGATGCCGGCTGCTTTGAGAGATCGCCTATCCTGGACGAAAGATACGAGTTCTACCGTGAGTGTCGTCATAGATGAAGACAACATCTATCGCCGTTTGTCGCAGCTGACGAGCTACAGTGGCTCTGAGTATGGCGTGATCTTCGATGGCAAGAGTGAGCATTTATACTTCATCAAAAGCGATGGCAAGGAACGGGACCTTATGAAAGTCAAATGGGATGGCTCCGATGCCGAGAAAGTGATGTCTGCCAAAGGACTGGGACGCCTGCAGCGCAGCCCCGATGGTAAACATCTGCATTTTACAAAGAGTGGCAAGCTCCAGCGCTTGCCTGATGGAAAGAAAAAAGCAGAGAACCTACCCTTTCAGGCTAAAATGCGAATCGATTATCAGGCCGAGCAGGAGCAGATGTTTGATGAGGCATATCGATTGATTCGGGCTCGATTTTATGACCCTGACTTTCACGGCCGCGATCTGGAAAAACTCAAGTCTATCTATCGCCCGATCGCTCTCCAGGCCAGCACGCGACAGGACTTTCGCGACATGTTCAATGCGATGTTGGGGCAGCTTAACGCCTCACATATGGGCATGTACGGCGGCAGTCGGGAGGATGTGCAGCGTCGGCAGACCGCCCAGCTTGGTGTGGATCTTTTAGCTACCCCAGACGGTTGGGAGGTGCAGCGCGTCATTCCTCATAGCCCGGCCGAGCGCCCGGAAAGTCGGCTGGAGAAGGGCGATTTGATCATCCAGATCGAAGGAAATGACTGGGCAGCTAATCAAAATGCCTATCAATATTTGGAGGAAAAAGTACAAGATCGCATCTGGCTAAAGGTGCAGAACACAGCTGGCGAGATACGAGACGTGTATTTGCGGACCGCCTCTTCTATGCGCTCCTTGCTCTATGAAGAATGGGTGGCCGATCGGCGCGCACTCACCGAGAAATACAGCAAGGGTCGCCTGGGTTATATCCACATTCAGGGGATGAACAGACCGAGTTTTGAGGTCTTCGAGCGCGAATTGATGGCCGCCGGCTACGGAAAAGACGGTATTATTATAGATGTGCGTTACAATGGTGGAGGGTGGACTACTGATTTACTCATGACCGTTTTGGATGTGCGTCAACACGCCTACACCATCCCGCGAAATGCAGCCTCTTCCCTCAAGGATCACAAGGAGTTTCGCGCGTACTATCCGTTTAGTGAGCGCCTCCCTTTGTCCGCCTGGACCAAACCTTCTGCCGCTTTGTGCAATTCGAATAGTTACAGTAATGCCGAGATTTTTTCTCATGCTTACAAGCAACTCGACATTGGACCGCTTATTGGTGAGCCCACCTTCGGAGCCGTGATTTCTACGGGAGGCGCGCGATTGATTGACGGTTCACTGATTCGCCTGCCCTTCCGAGGCTGGTTTGTCAAGGCTACCGGCAAGAATATGGACATGCATCCCGCAGTTCCCGATTATATCGTTCATCATCCACCGGGTCAGAAAGCCACAGGTGAAGATGCTCAATTGGAAAAAGCGGTTAATGTTCTATTAGCGGACATGGGTGAGGAGTAGGTTTTTAATTTGTATTTGGGCGTGCCCCCAGCACGTTTGAGGACAGGGGGCTAGTTAGCATGTAGAGCGAGTACTTTGCGGACTCGTTTCATAATGATCTTTCAAAAAGTGCTGGGGTCGGGCCCCTCCGGGGTTCCGTCCTCGAGGACGCCCAGGCGTCCCTCGGGACCGCTTCCTTCGGTCGCGCCCTCCATACCCCTCACGCGAGCGGGCCGGGTGGCCCGCTTATTACTAGGCAAATAAGGCGCAAA